>JBGPUH010000104.1:0-7491 GCA_041491025.1 Methylomirabilis sp. (SeqCode) | reverse complement strand
GGCAATGCCGATCAAACCGATCAGCAAGAACAGGAAGAAGATGGTCGCCTTGGAGACCAGTCGCCGTTGCCCGACTTCCAGCCGGCTGATAGTCGGCTTGGAATGCGGCGCGTGGGGTGTTGTGAGCTCGATCTGCTTCTGCCTCGCGATCGTCTCGACGATCTGTCGAACGCCTGTCTCGATCCCCTCGGCGAATCGACCCTGTCGGAAACGCGGCGTGATCGTTTCCCGGATGATCTCGCCTGCCAGTCCGTCGGGGATCGTCCCCTCCAATCCGTAACCCACCTCGATTCGAAGTTTCCGTTCCTTCGGGGCGACCAGGAGCAGCAGCCCCTCATCCTTCCCTTTTTTGCCGATTCCCCAGGCGTGGAACAGCTCGACGGCAACCTCCTCAACAGACCTTCCGCCGAGTGTCGGGAGGGTTACCACGGCGATTTCCACACCGCTCTTGCGATCCACCTCTGTCAGGAGCTGTTCCACGCGAGCTTTCGCGGTCGGATCAAGCAAACCGGCTCGATCGGTGACCCACCCTTCGGGTTTGGGAAACGAGACGGCAGCAAAGGCGGGTCCATACATCAGGCAGAGACATAGGAGGAGAGAGGTTGCAAGGCCAGGAAAGACGGTGCGAGTGGAAGGAGAGGAGCGACGGTTACAACGCATCGACAAGCGCAATCAGTCGCTCCCACTCACCGATAAGGTGGCCGAGGAGCCGCTCATGATCGGCAGTGGCGAGTTGCCCCGATCCGCGCTTGTGCGCGAGCAGCGTGGTGAAGAGGTCGCGGTCAAGGTGATGTCTGGCTGCGACGGCTTCGACGACGGCCTCATCGGTCGTTGGGACCTGAGCACCGCCCAGACGCAGGACGGCGCGAAAGACCGGGAGGATGGAGCTGAAGGCACCGGCAAGGATGCCCGCCAGGGCGTGTCGCCGATCGCCCAGCTCCAGGTACTCTTGCCGAAGTCGGATCAACCTGCCATGAAGCTCACGTCGGCATTGCGCCCGAACTAGTTCGGGCGCAATCTGGATCCCGGCAAGCGGGTTGGACCCGTAGAGCAGCCGTCCGAACTCCTTGACGTCGGACAGCTCAAGCGGGAAAACGCGGCTGGCCGACTGGAGCTCACCAGCCGCCATCAAGAGTGGAGCGATCTTGAGCTTTCTCCATCGGCGGAATAGCGTCGCCGCTCTGCCCAGGTCGTCCAGCTTGACCGATTGCACGATGATCAGAAGGTTGAGATCGGACCTTCCGGGGATAAAATTGCCCCGCGCGGCACTTCCATAGAGGAATACAGCGACGAGCTGGCCATGGTAGAGCTGCTGCAGCTCGTGAACGACCTCCTGAAGCTGCCGCTCCTCCGTGGGTCCAATCCCAGGAGATGCAATGGCCTCGTTCATAGTCCAAACATCCCCACCTTCCCTGCCTTTGGGGGCCGAAACACCTCGAACTCGAACAGCAGCAGTTGTTCGGTCGAGCCGATATAGAAGGAACCAATCTCCAGGATCACCGTTTTGGCCTCGGGCTCGGGCGGCGGGAAGAGGAGCAGACCCTCCCGGTCGAGCTGTGGCGGGACGACAATGTAGCTGGTGAGGACAGTCTCCTCAAGCGCCTGCAAGGCCGCGGTCGGCTTGTCGCCCTCCGAGAGTATGGTGTACAGGTCGTCATACGAGAGCGCGGCCGTGCGGTGATCGTGCTGATCTGTCAACAGTGCCTGGCTGGGATCGAAGTTGATCCGGTCCCGGCCCAGGTTCTGGATCCGAACGATGAAGGCGAGTGGGCGGTTGGCGGGCGTCAGCACGGTTTTGAACGGATTGACGAGAGACGGCCGCCGCGCGTAGTAGGCGTCCAGCCCTTCCTGGGTGAGCGGCTGAACGGTCATCGCCGCGCCCTTCAGCGTGGCAATGACGAGGTCGCCTTGGGCTCGCAGGGTGGACAGCCGCTGCGGGCCGGGACGGAGCATTGCCTCTCCGCTGGGGCCTGAAGCGCAAGCGGCGAGCGATGTCGCCAACACAAGAGAAAAAAAGGCCCGCAAAGCGGGCCCCGGAGTACAGCGCTTCACGTTGTCCGAGTTGTCCGGCCGCTCTTCACACCCGAAGGGCCCGAAGGCGGGCGATCCGCTCCTCGATGGGTGGATGGGTGGAGAACAGCCTGAACAGGGCGTTTCCCCGAAGCGGGTTCACGATGAAGAGGTGCGACGTGGCCGGGTTGGCATCCATCGGCAGACGGGTGGCAGCCACCTCCAGCTTTTGCAGGGCGGAGGCCAACGCGTAGGGCTTGTGGCTGAGCTGAGCGCCCGATTCGTCAGCCTGAAACTCCCGGGACCGGGAGATCGCTAATTGGATCAGCATCGCCGCGATGGGCGCCAGGATTGCCAGGAACAGAAATCCCAGCATGCCGCCCCCGCGGTCCTCCTCGTCGCGACCGCCTCCGCCAAAGAACGGCATCCACATTGCCATCCGGGCCAGCATCACAATCACGCCGGCAAGGGTCGCGGCCACGGTGCTGATCAGGGTGTCCCGGTTTCGCACGTGGGCCAGCTCATGGGACAGCACCCCCTCCAGCTCCTCCTCGTTGAGAACTCTCAGAATGCCTTGGGTGGCCGCGACGGCCGCATGCTCCGGATTTCGCCCGGTCGCGAAGGCGTTGGGCGTTTCGGTGGGAATGATGTAGATCCGGGGCATCGGCATGTGTGCCCGCTGCGCCAGCGCCCGCACAATCCTGTACAGATCGGGCGCCTCTGTCTCGGTCGCCGCCTGAGCGCCGTACATCGCCAGGACGATCCGGTCCGAGAACCAGTAGGAGCCGAAGTTCATGAGGAACGCCAGGACGAAGGCGATCCCCATCCCCTGAGTCCCGCCGAAGTAGCCTCCGATTAACACCAGAAGGCCAGTCAGCAGGCCCAGCAGGGCCGTGGTTTTCAGGGCATTATTCATTCACTCTTCCTCCTTGATCACGGCGCCATGCATCATCGTGCAGGCGCCATCGTACATATTGAGCCTAGTCGAACTCTCCTTCTCTGTCAAGCGGGACCGCGCCCGGGAAAGATTCGCGGTTCGGCCTCTCTCAGAGGCTGCGTCGCCGAAGCAGGCCGCCTTTGCCGACAGGGACCAGCCCTTCCTCCGCACGCTCCCCCCACTGCTTCATCTCTGCATCGAATCGTTCTGCCATCGCTTGAAGCAGCTCGCTCGCCTGGCGCTGCATCGCCTCCATCCGATCCCGCATATTCAGGATGACCTCCACACCAGCGAGGTTCACGCCCAGCTCCTTGGTCAGCCGAAGGATCAGCTCGATTCGCTCCACATCCTCCTGGGAATAGACCCGAGTGTTGCCGACGGTGCGGGCCGGCCGAAGCAGCCCCTCCCGCTCGTACGTTCGAAGGGTCTGCGGATGGAGATCGAACATCTCGGCCACAACGCTGATCGAGTACCGGCGCTGCCGAGGTCTTACCATGGCGCCACCTTTCGGTCTCTCGCGAAGCTCATCACGATGATGACCCACGCCATATCCCGCCACGCGGGTCCTCAGGCCGCAACCGCCCCAACTCCCGGAACAACTCCTGTGACCGCGCATCCAGATTCTGCGGCACCACGATTTTCACTGTCACAAATTGATCGCCTCGTCCTGGCCCCTTCAGGTGCGGGACCCCTATTCCTCGGAGGCGAAATATCTGACCACTGCTGGTGCCCGGGGGGATCCGCATCGAGGCCTTGCCGTCCACGGTTGGGACGTCGATCTTCGCCCCCAGTGCCGCTTCGGTCACGGTGATCGGCATCTCGCAATACAGGTTATCCCCCTTGCGCTCGAAAAAGGGGTGAGGACGCACCCGGGTCACGATATACAGGTCGCCGGGCGGCCCCCCCGCGTGGCCGGCGTGGCCTTTGCCGTGAACTCGGACGGTTGACCCATTGTCCACACCTGGCGGGATCTTAATGGAGATCCGCTCGGACCTGAGGACTGCCCCGTGTCCATTGCAGGATGCGCACAGGGTCGATGGAAGCTTTCCGGTCCCGCGGCACCGGGCACAGGCCTGTTGCCCGCTCAAGCGTCCCGACCCTGCCCGCGTGCGGCCGCTTCCTCTGCAGGCAGGGCAGGTCTGCAACTGGCCGCCCGAGCCGATCCCTGTGCCCTGGCATGTAGGACAGGCTACCTGCCGCTGCAGGCTGATCTCGGTCGAGAGGCCACGGACGGCGTCCTCGAAGTTGAGATCGATCGAGTAGTGGAGATCTTCGCCCTTCAAGGGGCCGGTCTGAACGGTCTGCCCGCGCCGGCCGAACAGGTCCGAAAAGAGGTCTTCAAAGCCTCCCGGGCCGCCGAGGTCAAACTGGCTGAAGTCGAAGCCAGAACCGCCCGCTCCGCCGCCCTGGGGCTGAGCGCCTTCGTAGCCAGCGCCGAACGGCTGGTGCCCAAATTGATCATAGTGCCGCCGCTTGGCCGGGTCGCTTAAGACCTCGTTCGCCTCGGTGATTTCCTTAAACTTGGCCTCTGCCCCTTTGTTATTGGGGTTGACGTCGGGATGGTGTTTTCTGGCTAGCCGTCGGTAGGCGTTCTTGATCTCCTTGTCCGAGGCGGCTCTCCCGACGCCTAGCACCTCATAGTAGTCGCGCTTGTGCATCCATCCCACCAGGGGCTTCGCCCCTTGTGCCGTTCCAACTACTTACGCCGAAACAGCGAAACTTCGGTGAAAGAGACGTATGTGCTGCATACCTCTCTGCCATGAGCCGCAACAAGTTTGAACGGCACTAGTTCCCCCTATTTACTCAAAGAAAACAAGAGTTCAGGCGGAGCGATGACTCCGGCCATGAACCCCCGTAGGGAGATCTCGACCGCCTTCTGGTTGATACCGGGCAGCTCCGCCTTCATGACGATGCTGTCGGGGGTTTCGAAGATGTCCGCGGCAGGCGACGATGTGGAGGCCGTCAATCCCTCCTCGTCATCCGTCCGTGTCCTGGACAGGGCCTGATCGAACAGTCGGTTCATCCGGTCCTGAAGCGTCATGACATCGCGAAATGGATCCCATCGAAGGACCGCCATCATCCTCACCCCCCTTCTCTACCTCATTTCTTCTCGCCCTTGCCGCCGAGGTCTTCAAACTCGGCGTCAACGACATCGCCTTCAGGCGCACCCTGTGATGGTCCGCCCTGCGCGTGGCCGCCGCCCTGGTCCGCCTCTCCTTTGCTCTGGGCCTGCTGGTAAAGGAGTTCGGCGAGCTTATGGGAGGCCTTCGTAAGCGAATCCAGCGCCTCCCGCTGCTTCCCCACCTCTTCGCTCTTCAGGGCCTCTTTGCCTGCAGCGATGGCGGCCTCCAGGTTGCCCAGCTCGGCGATCGGGAGCTTTTCTCGATTCTCGTTCAGCATCTTCTCGGTCTGATAGCAGAGACCATCGAGCTGGTTCCGGACCTCGATCTCCTCTCGCCGCTTCTTATCGTCCTCGGCGTACCGGTCGGAGTCTTTGACCAATCGCTCGATCTCGTCTTTCGTGAGACCCGAACTGGCCGTGATCGTGATCTTCTGCTCCTTGCCGGTGCCCAGGTCTTTGGCGGCGACGTTGAGGATGCCATTGGCGTCGATGTCGAAGCTCACCTCGATCTGCGGCACGCCGCGCGGCGCAGATGGGATGCCGACGAGGTGGAAACGGCCCAAGGTGCGGCTGTCCTTGGCCAATTGTCGCTCCCCCTGGAGAACGTGAACCTCCACGCTGGTCTGATTGTCGGCCGCCGTTGTGAAAATCTCGCTCTTCCGGGTGGGGATCGTGGTGTTCCGTTCAATCAACCGGGTCATCACCCCACCTAGCGTCTCGATCCCCAGGGAGAGGGGCGTCACGTCCAGGAGGACGATATCTTTCACCTCGCCGACCAACACCCCGGCCTGGATCGCCGCACCGATCGCGACCACCTCGTCAGGGTTGACTCCCCTGTGCGGCTCCTTGCCGAAGAACTCCTTGACGATCTGCTGCACTTTCGGCATCCTGGTCTGGCCGCCCACCAGCACAACCTCATCAATGTTGCCGGGTTGGAGTCCGGCATCTTTCAGCGCTTGGCGGCAGGGCTCGACGGTCCGCTGGATCAGGTCGTCAGTCAGTTGCTCGAGTTTCGCCCGGGTGAGCTTTATGCTCAGGTGCTTGGGGCCGGATGCGTCGGCCGTGATGAACGGGAGGTTAATCTCAGTTTCCAAAGTCGTGCTGAGCTCGCATTTGGCCTTTTCCGCTGCCTCCTTTAGCCGCTGGAGGGCCATCCGATCCTTGCGGAGGTCGATCCCTTGATCCTTTTTAAACTCCTCCACCAGCCAGTTGATCACCTGCTCGTCGAAGTCGTCCCCTCCGAGATGGGTGTCTCCATTTGTCGCTTTGACCTCAAACACCCCCTCGCCCAACTCAAGAATGGAGATGTCAAAGGTACCGCCTCCCAGATCATAGACGGCGATCTTCTCGTCCTTTTTCTTATCAAGCCCGTAGGCCAATGACGCGGCAGTCGGTTCATTGACAATCCTGAGCACCTCGAGCCCGGCAATCTTGCCAGCATCCTTGGTAGCCTGGCGCTGAGCATCATTGAAATAGGCCGGAACGGTGATCACCGCCTGCGTGATCTTCTCCCCGAGGTAGGCCTCGGTATCAGCCTTCATCTTCTGGAGGATCATGGCCGAGATCTCCGGCGGGGAATAGCGCTTCCCCTTCACTTCAACCCAGGCATCGCCATTGGAGGCCCGGCCGACCTTGTATGGGACTAGCTTGATCTCCTGGGCGACCTCTTCATAGCGGCGACCCATGAAGCGCTTGATCGAAAAGACGGTATTCTCAGGGTTAGTTGTTGCCTGGCGCTTTGCCACCTGGCCCACAAGTCGTTCTCCCTCTTTCGTGAAGGCGACGACCGACGGGGTCAGGCGACCTCCCTCTGCGTTGGCAACGACGACCGGATCTCCCGCCTCCATGATTGCCACGACGGAGTTGGTCGTGCCAAGGTCAATGCCAATAACCTTTCCCACCTGTTCTCCTCCTGATGTGAATTTTCTTGTGAACCGGCAGCTAACCTTGCGTTCACTTGAAATATAGTCGTTGAGTCAGTTATTGTCAAGTTTCTTTAAAGAATTTTGTTTAGATTACTGGACTTTTTCGACCAGACTGTTCACAGAAATTCCCTTGACTTCCCGCCGAGGTTAGGCTAGGTTCCACGTAACATATTACAACTTAAGACTGAATTCGAAATAGGTCGGACAATGAGTCATATTGTGGTGCTCATCACGACGACTTCCACAGGGGAGGCCGAGGCAATCGGCAGGGCGCTGGTTGAAGGTCGAATGGCGGCTTGCGTGAACATTTCTTCTGCTGGGGTGCGCTCCCTCTTTCGATGGCAGGGAAAGATCGAAGAGCAGGAAGAGGTGCTCTTGCTGGTAAAGAGCCGGAGTGATCTCCTACCCTCGATCATCGAAGCGGTCAAGCGGCTCCATTCCTATACGGTGCCAGAGGTGATTGCATTGCCGATTCTCGACGGTTCCCCCGACTACTT
>JBGPUH010000103.1:0-7500 GCA_041491025.1 Methylomirabilis sp. (SeqCode) | reverse complement strand
CGCTCCAGCCAAACCAGGAGTTCGGCAGGCAGGTGGCCCTCTACGAGCTGTCGCTGCTCGCCGTCTCGCGGACGTTTCTGCCCTCGATTACCTTTCTCGCGAACTATTCTAACGCGCACATGCTCGCGATGCTTCAAACTGAGATCAGCGACCGGGTGGTGTTTAGCGAACCGTTGAGTGGGTTGGCAAATAGTTTGAGTTGGATCGTCAACTCAGTGGATATTGCCATCCTCCCAGAAGGACAGATAACATGCACGTGGGGACTTGTGCCGGGGGACGGGACGCAGTATTGGCAACTAGGGATCGTCGGCAGCTCGGAGCTAGGGTTAACCACGGTGCTAGGATTGTGAGGTCCGTATGTTGATGTCTTGGACGCCCTACGCTCGCATCGGCCGGCCGCTTGAGGCCCACGAGGCCCACTCGCCGAACGATTACCTACGCATTCAGGCTACAGAGATTAAAAACAAGCAGCGGGTGCGCCCGAGTCTCAAGTGGCGCGACCCGTTTATCTCGATTGCCCACTGCTCGCCCCCTCTCATCAGCGGCGGTCGCTGGGTCGTGGTATGCGGGTGCGGCAACGCGCCCTCCTATGATCCGGATTGGCGAATGGCCTGCTGCCTTGAGTGTGGCGCCATCTACCTCAAGGTGGACCCGCCGGCCGATTGGGAGGAGAAGGAGCGGGTGGTGATGGCGCGGCCGGCGATGGGTACGCGGCACGCCAGACCGGACGAATCGCTGGCTGAACTGATCCGGCAGAACATGGAACGGGGCGACCCGTCTGGGCTGTCGCTGGCGCGTGAGGCCGACCTGATGTCTGAGGTTGAGTCGATCGATGAGGCCGATGCCGCAGATCTTCGCGCTGACCGAGAGCGGGAAGGCGACTAATGGCCTATACTGATCCGACCCTCCGTACGACGGGCGACCTGATCACGGCCGCGATCTGGAATAACGACTTCGTTAATGATATCAAATGGTTAGCGCAACTGTTCAACACCGCCGGTTCCAAACCGGTGTTCGTGGGCTACAGCGAGACGAAGACGGCGCCGGCCATCGCATCCAACGTACTAACGATCGATATGGCGCTGGGCACATTGTTTGAGGTCAGCGTGAATGCGAACATTACCACGATGACGATTAACAATAAGCCGGCGTCTGGGCAGCTTGGGTCATTTATTCTATCGCTCATTGGAGACGGCACGGCGCGGACGTTTACCTGGTTCGCCTCAACGGTCATCTGGCCCGGCGGCACGGCGCCGACGCGTACGAGCGTGAACGGGAAGAAGGATATCTATACCTATCTGTTCTGGGATGGCGGCACGAATATCTATGGGTTCGTAGGAGGGCAGAACTTCTAATGCGATTGAAGCAACCGCTGCGCCGTCTATTCCTCTCGCTCGCGGTGGTCTACCTCAGCGCGACACTCGCGCCCATCATCATCGCGCAGCCCTATGACTGGCGACATGGCTCGCCGGATATTCCACTGCCGGTTGCGGTCGGGTTAATAGGCTCCCGCCCGCTCGGGAGCCGTGCGATCCTATTCTACAGCGGGACGTCGACTGGGCAGTGGATTAACGGTGGTACGCTCGACTTCACGACGAATGGTGGGTCGTGGACGATCACAGTCTCGCGGCCGATCACTATCACGATTGACGCCGTGGGCGGCGGGGGTGGTGGCGGGGGATCATTTTCGAACCCCGGCATCCCAGCAGCGGCGTCCGGTGGCGGCGGCGGTGGGACCTGTAGCGGTACGCCAATCACCTTACTTCCTGGACATACCTACACGTTATTGGTCGGTGCGGCTGGGTTGGGTGGGAATGGCGTCGATGGCACTGACGGGAGTGGGACGTCACTTCATGATGATACGGCCGCCGTGTACCTGGTGTTACTCGGCGGGGGCGGGAAAGGGTTGGCGCCCATATTCGCTCAGCACGATGACCGCCCAGGAGGAGCCGGTGGAACTGCCACGACAGGATCAAGTCTCGTCGTGGGCGGTGTCGGTGGGACGTCAACTGAGGGGGGAGGCGCACCGCAGGATGCTGGGTGCAATCCGAATGGCGCAGGCGGTGGAGGTGCTGGGAGTCCGTATCCGACGTCCACGACACCAAATTCTGCGGGTGATGGCGGTGTACGCCCTGCCGCTGGGACGTCGAGTCAAGGTGGTCTGCACGGCAATGGTGGGGACACGATTAGTATTTCGAATACGGTCGGCGCGAACAGCAGCGGGCAAGGCGGACAGATCGACTTTGGCAGTTCCATCCCGTGGAACAATGGAGGCGGTGGCGGTGGCGGTGGCGGGGCGCCCGTCTCCGGAGGGTTTCACGGTGGCGGTGGCGGTGGGGCTGGTGGCATGAACGACTTTGGTGGTCAGACGACGGCCGGTGGCAACGGGGACGCGGGCGCCATGCGATTCACGTTCGTGAGCGCTGCATAGGAATGACTATGATTCGCGTGATTCGTGAACCGTCTGCGGCGGGTGCTACACTCGGCGCGCTGTATGTCGCAGGCGTGTGGCAGTGCTGGACGCTTGAGGATGAGATCCGCGAACATGCTGGTACCCCTGTTGAGCAATGGAAGGTGGCCGGGCAGACAGCGATCCCGGCCGGAGAATATAAGATCGTCCTGAGTCGATCAGTGCGATTCAGTCTGAAAGCCTCGCAGAAATCCGGTGTACCAGTAGATGTCGTTACGCCGGAGATTCTAGCCGTGCCTGGATTTACGGGCATCAGAATTCACCCAGGGAACGCCGCAGCGGATACCGAAGGCTGCATTCTAGTAGGTAAGATGCGTATGAGCAATACCGTACTGCAATCGCAAGATGCGTTCGACGCCTTGATGGCGAGACTGAGGCGTGCGCCAGATATCAGCACGATTCGACTGGAAAACCCAGAGTAGGAGGTTAGTGATGGACTACGGACTCGTGATTCGTGTGACGGAGAAAACGGACGAGCACCAGAACGACAACCAAGGCCCGCCCATCGCGGGCGCGGTCGTGAGTGGTACGCTGGAGCCCGCGACGACGGACTCCGACGGGAACGCGACCTTAGAGGTCGTGCGTGTGACCGTAGCGGCACCGGGGTTCGCCTCCTACGTCGATCAACCCTACCATAGGCCGTCCCTGCAGGGGCCGGTAGCGGTGTCTCTTCGGCGGGCATAGGGCGACTGGACCTGCTGATCTCCAACCACTACATGTCGATAGAAATATTTTCCGTCTAGCGGATGGGATGGCGTGGCGGAAGAAATTCGCGTCGGCGTTCTTCGCGATCCAGCGGTGGGATCGTGGCGAGAACCTTGACGCGCTCGTGGACTGGACGCACAAGGTAGGTGGCAACGGCTGGCGCGTGTTTTGTCAGTTCAAGTTTGCGAGTCCGGGCGACCCGCTGCGTCCGCGTCAGATTTCGCCAGCCCGCATGGCGGAGTTCGCTGACTGGGGGCTGAGCCGAGGGCTATACATCGGCTTCGTATTCAAGACAGATACGCAGGCTGGTGGCTTCAACGAGTCATTGCAGGACGAGATCGACGATGTGCGTAACCTTCGCGATGCGTTAGCTCCAAAGATCAATGTCGTCGGCGAGATCAAGAACGAGCCATTTAAGAACGGCGGGCGCATCAAGGAAATCTGTGACGCCTTGCATCTCTATGACAAGAGTAACCGCCCGTTTCCGCTGGCGACGGGCGACTACTCGATCATCGGGAATGAGTCGGCCTTCTTCGCGCTTGACTGGATCGGTGATCATGCGGCTCGCAAGGATGACTGGCCGGCGGAGGCGTGCAAGACCGGGCACTTCATCATTGATGGCTGGGCGCCGGATGCCGATAGTCTGGGGTGGAAAGGATTGAAGGGCCGCGATGTGGCGGTCGACGCCGATGAGCCGATGGGTTGCGCTGAAGTCTCGATACCTGGTCGGCGCGATACCAACCCGGATAATTTCGAAGATAGCGGAGCGGGGTTCGCGATCGGCGGGTCAGGCGGAACTATTCATTGCGACGATCTCGCCGGTAGTTTTAAGGTACCGGGGCCGGTGCAAACCGAGTGCGCGAGACACTATTTCGCCGCGATGGATTTCTTTCCGGCGGACGCATTTCTCGGATCGTATACGCATGACAGTTTTCCCGATTTCCCTTTGAAAAGTATCTCGAGTCACCCGCAGGATGCGAAAGAGGTCGCCGGCCGCATCTGCGGGAATCGCGCCTATCTAGTCGCAGCGCAACCCTCAGCGGCCTGGGCGCCTGAACCGCAGAACGGGTGGCGCATTGTCGCGCAGATGGGTCACCGGTCTAATTTGCTGATCCTCGAACGGTAGCCATGGTTAAGAAGCGCGCACCCTTGCTCAAAGTCCCGCTACCGTTCGGATTAACGCTGCCGGTGCCTCGGTGGACCGCGCAGGGGTTCGGAGTCGCTGCGTTACTGGCGGTTAATCTATTCCTGTATCGACAGGCGTTTCCGGTCACTCCTGAACAGATCACGCTGAAACAAGCCAACGCCGCGCTCGCCCAGGAAATGGAGGAATACCAGAGACATCTCGGTCAAACGCCGGAGGAGATTTTCGCGGACCCAGACGGGGCCATGCGGGTGCAGGTGTTTACCGATCATGCGGTATTGATTCTGCGGAAAGACGGCACGCGAATATGGACGCGACTCATTCCAGATCTTGCGAAGCCGCTGCCTGCGACAGCAGAGCGGTTGATGGCGAGGCTGCCTGTGGTCTTTGCCGCAAGTCAAGAATGTCGGCCCAGACACCACCATACCGAGGCGCCCGCGCGTACCTATGGCGAGAAGCGGGGCTGCGCGGTGCCTGTGTATTGGACATACAAGGACGGATGTCAGTACTACCAGCTCTATGACGCCTGTCGGCAAGCGTTCGAGGCCGACGGCGACGGGTCGCCGCGTATACATTGGGTCGTCTGTCGGTAGTGGTCCGGTAGGGGTTTAGGGCTTATTAAGCAGAGGGGGGAGAGGTTTAACTTATGTGGCACACGATTCATCTATTCGTTCGTAGCAATCCGATCGCGCTAGCGGCGGTGTCGGGACTGATTCACGCGGCGCTTAAGGATTACCAGGTGTTCAGCACTTGGCACTCATTTGCCGACGTGAGGTCGTACAAGTGGAGCGTGGCGGTATTCAACTGGATCCAGGGGGCGGTAGTAGGAGCGGTCACAGGGCTGGGGCTCGCAGGCATCCAGTAGCCTACACCTACATTCACAGAGGAGAAGGAAATGAGAAGTGTTATCGTACGTCGCTGTTGTCTCTTAGCGCTCGTCGTTACTCTTACGGTTATATCATCCGGGTGTGGTCTGACTACGGCTCCGCCACCCAACCTCACTCCGGCTGCGCAGACGGCGTTTCACAGCCAACAGGCTCAGAATGTCCTGGATCAGATTCGCGATATTGCGCAGGATGCCAGCAAGACGGTTCCGCCGGTAGTCTCGCGAGCCAGCGCAATCAAGATTACGGATTGGCACCGGGCGGCCATTACGATTGTACATGAAGCGGGATCGGGATGGCCGACGGCCGTGGTGGCAAGTTTGACCGAGGTCTTGAAGAGTCTATCGCCGGCTGAGCAGGCGTTACTGGCGCCTTATGTGACGTTGACCAAAACAATTCTCACGGAGGTAGCGAAATGACCGTTAGCCCTCAACTTATGCAATTGGCTGTCGAGGAGATGCCCAATGTGATCGCCGGGCTGAAGGCCCTCTTCGGGTCACGGCATCCGACGCTGCCAGTACCGACGAGCGAGGAGGTCATTGCGGCCTACAACAGCTCGTATCAGGCATCGCTGGCCAAGGACGACGCATTCGAGAAGAAGCCTATATAAGTAGTACAAAAACGAGGGCCACGAGCAGGGAGCATCCTGCCGTGGCCAGCGCGATACAGATGCGCTCATTCTGTCGCATGAGGGTGGACGCGACGAAGAATACAAGCGACGTGAGGCAGAGCGCGAGTGCCATTTTCTCCTCTTTAGTGCGACCCGCGCTTCGTTAGGACGAGTGTTAGCCCAGCGATCCTCGATACCAGCCGCGATCTTTTTGCCATCTGCTCAGATATACTAGCCCGCAGGCCACTCAAGTGCTCATCTGTTGCCGCTAACTCGAACTGCAGTACGTCACGCTGCCGTACGATGACGCGTCCGTCGGCCTGTGTGAAGGATTGCTCGGTTGATATCGTGAGGAAATCTGTGAGTATTGGTTTCTTTCCGGTTTTCTTCATCGGTCCTACTCCTGTGAATCGGAGCGGGGGCTTCCCAGCCTTCGCAGAATTGCGAAGACCTGTGCAAAGGGCGCTGCACAGGCTCCCCGCCCCGAACTGATTCTTACATCTCGGCCGGTTCCGGGTTCGACGCCATGCTGTCATCGACCTCCTCGGCCGTGTCGCGGTTCACCACGATGACCTTGCCTACTAACGACTCGTGGAACGCCTTCGCCATCGCAAAAAGAGCACCGCCGGCCGGGGTATCTTTCGGGATGAACCCAGCGTTCTTGATCGTTGGCACGCCGAACGTGCCCTTATCGTTCTTCGCCGGTACCTTCGTGTCCACGGTATAGAGCCCGGCGTAGATGGGCGCGTTGCGCAGCTTGATGAACGTTGTCAGGTTGTCGCTGGCGCGACGGTTATGCTTGTTCGTGCTCTTGATACTGAGCACGAGAGGCTCGGGCGCCTTGCCGGCACGAAGCAGCAGAACGACAAACTCTACGAACGTCGTCGCGCGGGGCGGCACGTCAGCCTTCGGCACGTTGGCTGTAGACTTCGTCCACTTAAGGCGTGGGTCACCAGGCGGTACGTCCGGGTCTACCATCCCGCCGCCCTCCGAGCGTGGCGTGAACTCGATGCGCCGCACGTCACGGCGGACAGGCACGAACGTGATCGGTCCCTTGCCACAGACCTCTGACGTGAGGTCGTTGAACATGTCGAAGAGTGTGAGCCCTTCGATGAACTGCCCGTCACCAGGCGTCACCTGTGGGCTCAGGCCCTGGGCGATAGCGAGGCGAGGCAGGCGAACGTCGTTTGGGCCGATGTCCTCGGTCCCGGCGCGATCGGTCGGGTCGAGGGACTTTGGGCGCTCCATGGTGCCTGTGATGTCGCCCATTAAGGTGAGCGCGTCTGTCTTGACTTCTTCGGTCATAGCTTACTCCTTGTTCTTGCGTTGTTAGTTCTTGGGGTCACGGCAGCGACCCGTTGGCCGTGGCAATGTTGGGAAACCCATTGGCGGTGCCACTGAAGAGCGTCGTGCCGTTCTTGAGAATGGTCACCGTGATGTTGCCAGCGTCCGGACTAGTGTCGATCTGCGCAGAGATGTAGAGAAAATCACCTTTCTTTGCGGAGCCGTACGCATAAGAGAACGGCAACGCTGACCCGGTTTGCGATGTGCCGCCAGTGGAGCTTTGATAGGTGATGGATACGTGCTTCGCGGTGCCCGTGATTTGATAGAGGATCGTGGAACTCGGCGAAAGGATCGACCCGGCGCTGCACGCCGTCGCCATGAACACTAACAGTGAGAGTGCGAT
>JBGPUH010000102.1:0-7691 GCA_041491025.1 Methylomirabilis sp. (SeqCode) | reverse complement strand
GGGCAGTGGTCGAGGAGGCGGCGGTCGCGGTCGAGGAGAAGCCGGCAGAACCGGAAGTGGTTGGCAAGAAGGAAGCCAAGGAGGTCAAAGAGGGCAAGGCTGAGGGCGGCAAAGCCGAGTAGTGCGTCTCCAACAAGTTCAGCCTACAGGTTGGGCGTGCACTGTGCTGGGACAAGAAACGAGCATGGCAAGGCGCGGCTCCCAGGGCCGACCGAGGCGTACGCTATAAGGTACGTCGCAGGGAGTGTCCTGCGGGCCAGCAACGCCGCCAGGCGATGTTCATTGGACCGGCACTAGTGAGGTGCCTGGTTGTGGATGGTGGTGGGTCTGGGCAATCCCGGCGCGGAGTATGAGTCGAGCCGCCACAATGTCGGATTCCTTGTGGTGGAGGCGTTGGCCGGCCGGGCCGGTATCATCCTCACGCGTCGCCGATATTATTCCCTTTTCGCGCGGGGGAGGCTTCATGGCGAGGAGATCCTGTTGGTGAAGCCCCTCACCTTCATGAACGAAAGCGGCTCCGCTGTCTCGGCGTGGCAGCAGGCCCTGGGCTTCGAGCCGGCACGAATGATTGTGATTCACGACGACCTCGATCTCCCCACCTCCCAGTTGCGGATCAAGGCCGGCGGGGGTCATGGTGGCCACAAGGGTGTCCGGTCCATCGTGCAGGCGCTCGGCTGCGCTGACTTTCTGAGGGTCAAGGTGGGGATCGGGCGCCCAGGCCAGGGGCGTGATCCTGTGGAGCACGTCCTGGGGCCTTTCGAGGAAGAGGAGCGGGATGAGATGAACGCGGCGGTGCGGAGGGCCGCTGACGCTGTAGAGGTGCTCCTGCAGGAGGGCCTTGCTGCGGCCATGAACCGGTACAACGTCCGAGCAACACATCCGCAGGGTCGGACGGAACACGAGGGGGAGGTGAGGGAGTGACTTCGTATGAGGTGATCATCATTCTGGACCCGGCCCTCACGGAGGCGGCGGTTGAGGCAGAGGTCAGCGCAATTCGTGAGGTCGTCGCCAAAAAAGGTAGCGAGGTGCAGGAGGTCCAGAAATGGGGGAAAAAACGTCTTGCCTATGAGATCAAGAAGCGTCGGGACGGCCAGTACGTGCTGATGAAGATAGGTGGCGCGGCCGGAGTGGTCGCCGATCTGGAGCGGCATTTTCGGATCACCGAGGCCATTCTGAAAGGGATAGTGGTCAGGGCTGAGGCGCCCAAGAAGAGCCGTTACCAGGCAAAGCCGCAGCGGAGCCGCGAGGGTACTGGGTTGGCCGCTGAGGAGGTAGGTCATGGCGAGTTTCAATAAGGTCATCCTGCTGGGGAACCTGACCAAGGATCCGGAGCTTCGGCACACACCTGCCGGAATGGCCGTCTGCAGCTTTGATCTGGCGGTCAATCGCTCGTTTACCACCAAGGCTGGCGAGCGAAAAGAGGAGGTCTGTTTCATCACAGTGGTGGTCTGGGACAAGCAGGCGCAGACCTGCGCCGAGTATTTGAGCAAGGGGCGGCAGGTGCTCATCGAGGGTCGGCTCCAGCAACGGTCCTGGGAAACCCCTGACGGCCAGAAGCGGACCAAGCACGAAGTGGTGGCCGAACGGGTGCAATTCGTTGGCGCGCGAAAGGAAGCAGCGGCCTCCGAGGATGAAGCGCCTCGGCCGGCTGAGGAAGAGGAGGTACCGTTTTGAACGCGCAGAGCGCGCGACAATCTCCCCAGCTTGCGGGGAGGTTCTTCGAACGGGGTTGAAGAACAGGGAGATCATGACGGATGCTGAAAAAGCGGCGGAGCTTTCGGCGGCAGAAGGTCTGCAAGTATTGCGTGGATAGGATCGAGGCGGTTGATTTCAAGGATGTGAAGCGGCTCAGGAATTTTATCACCGATCGCGGGAAAATCATCCCGCGCCGGATCTCCGGCAACTGTGCCATCCATCAGCGGCAGTTGGCCGCAGCAATCAAACGGGCCCGCAGCATCGCATTGCTCCCCTTCGCCGCCGACCTGTTATAAGGGCGACCGCCTTGCGGGGCGCTCCGTGGCCGGCTACAGGAAGAAGGTTCGATGAAGGAGGGGACGGCTAAGGGTCTGTTACAGGGTGCTGCCCTTTGCCTCGCGTCGTTGACGCTGGCGCTGGCGGGCGCGGCCATCCCGATTGCTGGGGTGCTTTTCGGTCTGCTGACCCCCCTGCCTCTCATCCTCCTTTCCGCGAGACATGGCCGGGTTATCGCCCTCCTTGGGGTGCTGGCCGTGGGGGCCTCCCTGGCCCCCCTCTTGGGGCTGCGTTACACGTGGGTGTTCTTTCTTGAATTCGGCGTGTCTGCCCTCGTACTGGCTGAGGCGATTCGGCGAGAATGGGCGCCAGAACCGTCGGTGGGGGCGGGGGTTCTGGCCGTACTTGGGGGCAGCGTGCTCGGCCTTCTCATCGTATCGAGGGGCGCAGCCGGGCCGATGGAGTATCTCCTGGAGCATCTCGACCTCGCGTTGCAGGAGGCGATGGGGTTTTACAACAAGCTCGGTCTTTCTCCTGACGAGGTTGGCCACCTGTCCACCTCGGCGGAGCAGGTGCGGGCATTTCTTCTTGCGGCCTCCCCGGGCCTCTTCATCGCGGCGGCGCTGCTGACCACATCGATCAACTACTTCCTGGCGCGGGGCGGCCTGGCCCGTGCCTCAACATCCGGCGGATCCGATCCGGGGTTCGCCTGGAATATGCCAGATTGGCTGGTATGGGTGTTTATCGGGGCCGCCGCTCTCTTTCTCAGCGGTCTGCCGGTCGTGAAGGAGATCGGTCTCAATGGGTTGCTCGTGGTGATGACACTCTATCTTCTCCAGGGGCTGGCCATCGCTGCCTTCTGGATTCGCCGGCTCAATCTTCCGCCGTTGGTGGGGATCCTGGGCCTCGTGCTGGTGCTGCTTCAGCCGTTGCTGCTGCTTCTCTTGACAGGAGTGGGATTATTCGACATCTGGTTTGTCTTCCGCCGGCCGAGCCTCCCGAGGCCCCCCGGGGCGTAAGGCAGCGGAGGTCAGGCGGATCGTCTTAGGAGGCGGGGTTCCTATGAAAATCATTCTGCTGGAGAATATGGAGAAAGTCGGCAGGGCCGGTGACCAGGTAGAGGTGGCGGATGGCTACGCCCGGAATTTCCTTATCCCGAAGCGGAAGGCTGTGGCTGCAACATCCGCCCACATCAGGTCGTTGGGACATCTGCTTCGGCAGAACAAGGGGCGGGGAGAGCGGCTACGCCATGAGGCGGAATCCCTGGCAGCCCAGATCGCGGAGAAGAGCTGCGTGCTCAAGCGCCGGGCGGGCGAACAGGATCGGCTTTTCGGCTCTGTGACGAACCAGGACATCGCTGCCGCCTTGGGTGCCCAGGGCCTCGAGGTGGATCGGAGGAAGATCGTGCTGCAAGAGCCGATCAAGGCGCTTGGCAGCTATACCATTCCGGTGCGATTGCACCCAGAGGTCGTTGCCGAGCTCAGGCTCACCGTGGAGCGCGCAGAGGGGTAAGCGTATGGCGCATCGAATGATGGGGGAGTCAGCCCTCGAGCGGCGTGAGACCGTCGGAGGGCGAGTTCCGCCGCACAACCTCGAGGCCGAGATGTCGGTCCTCGGAGCGATCCTTCAAAGCAACGACGCCCTCCTGAAGTGCCTCGAACTGCTTCAGCCGACCCATTTCTACCGCGACGCCCACCGCAAGATCTTCGCCGCAGCCGAGGATCTCTTTCAGCGGAGCGAGCCGGTCGATCTCATCACCATCACCAATGAGCTTCGCCGCCGCGTCGAGTTGGAGGATATCGGCAGCGCGGCCTTTCTGGCCTCACTTGTCGAGGCTGTCCCGACGGCGGCGAACGTCACGTATCACGCCCGGATCATCCGGGACAAAGCGCTGCTCCGCCAGTTGATCGACGTGGCCACCGATATCGTCGGGCTCGGCTTCGGCGGTCAGGACGAGGCGGACGAGGTACTCGAGCAGGCGGAGCAAGCGATTTTCGAGATCTCCGAGGATCGCGTGCGGCGCTCCTTTCTCCCCCTGAAGTCGATCCTGAAGGACGCCTTTGAGCAGGTGGAGAAACTGTATGACCGCAAAACGCAGATCACCGGCGTCCCGACAGGGTTCAGTGAGCTCGATAAGATGACCGCCGGCTTTCAACCGTCGGAGCTCATCATCATCGCCGGCCGCCCCTCGATGGGGAAGACCAGCTTCGCCCTCAATATCGCCAGGAACGCCGCAATCGAAGAAAGGTTGCCGGTCGGGATCTTCAGCCTGGAGATGTCGAAGGAACAGGTGGTCCAGCGGATGCTTTCCTCCGAAGCCGAGGTCGATTCCAACAGGCTGAGGACAGGTTTCCTTCGTGAGGCCGACTGGCCGAAGCTGACGAACGCCGCCGGTCGCCTCTCTGAGGCGCCGATCTTCATCGACGACTCTGCTGCCATGTCTGTCATCGAGGTGCGGGCGAAAGCGCGGAGGCTCAAGGCCGAGCAGAAGATCGGGATGGTGGTGATCGACTACCTCCAACTCATATCGGGTCGCCTCCGTGCCGAGAACCGCCAGCAAGAGGTATCGGAGATCTGCCGGGCGCTGAAGGCGATGGCCAAAGAGCTGAATGTTCCGGTCGTGGCCCTCTCGCAGCTTGCGCGAAGGAGTGAAGAGCGGGGGGAGGAGGGCCCACAGTTGTCGGACCTCCGGGAGTCTGGGGCCATCGAGCAGGACTCGGATGTGGTCATCTTCCTGCACCGGCCCGGGTACTATCGGGCCCGTCGGGCGGGAAAAGAGGGAAGCGTCGATCCGGAGCGAGACACGAAGACCGAGGTCCGCATCGCCAAGCAGCGGAACGGCCCGACCGGGAAGGTTGAGTTGGCCTTCCTGAGGGAGTACGTCAAGTTCGGCCTGTTCGACGACGTCCATCCAGAGCCGTATGACTATGCGGAAGATCAGTGACGGCTCGCGGAGGTGGGTTGCCTGACGTGCGGTCAGGCCCTGCGACTCAGGTCGGGTGATCCTTGTCCCCTGGCACAGTCCCCCCGGATGTGTCGAGCGATTGGGCTCCAGCGCCCTAGATAGTTCAGTACGCCCATGGCCAAGATCCAAACCGTTTACCTCTGCCAAAGCTGCGGCTATCAGACCCCTCGTTGGATGGGTCGCTGCCCCGACTGCGGGCAATGGGGAAGCTTGCTGGAGGAGCGCCTTGCGAGCGAGCGGCATGGCGGCGTCCGGTCCGGATCGTCAACGGCGCGGGAGCTTCCTGCCCCGATCACCGCAGTGGATGTCAGAGCGCTGCACCGGATCAGCACCGGTCTGGCGGAGTTGGATCGAGTGTTGGGGGGCGGCATTGTCCCCGGCTCGTTCGTCCTGCTGAGCGGCGACCCCGGGATTGGGAAATCAACCCTCCTGCTTCAGGCCTCGATGCAGATCGCGATAAGGGAGGGGACGGTCCTCTACGTCTCTGGCGAGGAATCGCCCGAACAGACGCGGTCCAGGGGTAGCAGGGTTGGACCACTCTCCGATCGCCTCCTTCTCCTTGCCGAGACTTCGCTCCAGGTCATTCTGGAACAGGCCGAGCGACTCCGGCCAAAGGTATTGGTGATCGACTCCATTCAGACCATCGCGTCGGAAGACTTGGAGTCGCCGCCGGGCAGTTTCAGCCAGGTTCGAGAGGCGGCCTGTCGGCTGATGGCGCTGGCGAAGGAGAAAGGGGTCAGCACCATTGTCATAGGCCACATCACCAAGGATGGGTCCATCGCCGGTCCGAAGGCGCTGGAACACATGGTCGATGCTGTCGTGTTCATGGAGGGGGAGGGACATCATGTCCATCGTCTCCTGCGTACCATGAAGAACCGCTTCGGGCCAACTCCTGAGGTGGGCGTGCTCGAGATGACGGACAAAGGGCTGCGGGAGCTGGAGAACCCGTCGGAGGTCTTTTTGTCGCAACGGCCTGCGGGCGCATCGGGCTCCATCGTCATCCCAACCCTGGAAGGCAGCCGGCCCCTTCTGGTGGAGCTACAGGCGCTCGTTGCGGAGCCGGGCACCCCCATCCCCAGGCGCGTCTTCAATGGTGTGGATGGTAACCGAGGAGCCCTGCTGCTGGCTGTGCTGGAGAAGCGGCTTGGCCTGCGGCTCAGCGTGTGCGACGTGTACGTGAACGTCGTGGGGGGTGTGAGGATCGGAGAGACCGCTGCCGATCTGGGTCTGGCCGCAGCGGTCCTTTCAAGCGCCAGGAACCTTCCTCTCGACCCTGGGCTCGCCGTGTTCGGTGAGATCGGCCTCGCCGGCGAGATACGGGCAGTGCCGATGGCGGAGCAGCGAATCCGGGAAGCAGGACATCTGGGTCTGTCCCATTGCCTTATACCCAGGCACAATCTCGAGCGGGTGCAATCTGCCTTCTCTACGTTGAGAGTCACCGGCATCCGCTCCCTGGAAGAGCTGGCTCGAGAACTCGAGCCACACTAAGCTCCGCAATCTTTTGACTCACATGAGGATGTTTGGTAAGATAGCGTGAAAGGACCGGGCATGTATCGTGTGGGCACAAAAGTCGTGTATCCGACCCACGGGGTTGGACTGGTCGAAGCCATCGAGAGGAAGGACGTTTCCGGTGGGCGCCAGTTTTTCTATATTCTTCGTATCATCGGGAGCGGCATGACCATCATGGTCCCCACCAAGAACGCCAAGCGGGTGGGCCTCCGAGAGGTCATTGAACCCTCGGAGATCCCAAAGGTCATGGCAATCCTCAAGAAGAATGACCTGGAAATCAGTCCCAACTGGAACCGCCGGTTTAAGGAGAACATGGAGCGGATCAAGACCGGTTCGCTGTATGAAGTCGCCCTCGTGCTTCGAAAACTGGTTCTCCTCCAAAAGGAGCGGAACCTCTCGTTTGGCGAGAGGAAGATGTTGGAGAACGTCCGGAAATTAATTGTCAGCGAGATTTCGCACGCCTCCGGGGTGGACCCGGAAAAGGCGCGGGCGCTCGTTGACAGGGCGGTCAATAGCAGCGGCAACTGAAAGGTGATGGCCGGTTCGTGCGGCCAGTCAACCTTTCGAGAAAGGGGGGAACGCGTTTGAACACCTATCGCTTTGGCCTCCCGGCGATTATTGGAGGGGCGGCCATTGGGTTTTATCTGGCCTCTCAGGCTGCAACGGGTCCTGACGTATGGGTGCTGGGTGTGGCCGGCCTCATGCTAGGGGCCTTGTGTGGTGTCGTGGTACTGATGCTTCACCGCAAGTTTCATCAGACCTCCCCGAAAGTCATTCTCAGCGGGATCATCGGGTTTGTCGTCGGGCTCGGCTTGGCCAGGATCTTCTTCGCCGCTATCTCGGGCCTTCTGGTCTTCGTCCCCGTTCATATGGCCATGGCCCTGCGGATCATCGTGACGATCGGTGTGGCGTACCTTGGGGCCGCCATCGCGGTCGAGAAGGGTCGAGAGTTCAGTATAGCCAACCTGGTTCGGCTTCTGCGGGAAGAACCGCGGAGCAAGAGTTACAAAATCCTGGATACCTCCGTGATCATCGATGGTCGCATTGCTGACATCTGTGAGACCGGGTTCCTTGAGGGGACGCTTCTTATCCCGCAGTTCGTCCTTCGGGAACTGCAGCACATCGCCGACTCATCCGATCCGCTTAAGCGAAACCGGGGCCGTCGGGGACTCGACATCCTCCAGAAGATGCAGAAGAAGGTCGATGTTCACGTCGAGATCAGTGATATGGAGTTTCCGGAGATTCG
>JBGPUH010000101.1:0-7761 GCA_041491025.1 Methylomirabilis sp. (SeqCode) | reverse complement strand
GAGCACACAGCCTGCGTACGGGATGGGGATGCCACGGCGACGGATACGCAAATATACCCGACCTGCAACCCGCGTGCTTCTGATCGTAGCGGCCGTGCTCATCTCCTTCATCGCGCTCATGGTGTTCGCCCTCGGATGGTGAAGAGCGTTCAGGGTTCAGGGGTCGTAGTTCGGAGTTCAGCGTCCAGAGAACACGCTCCATCTTCCACGTCGTTCTTGCTATGAACTCTGAACGATGTCGGGCCGAGCATGAACGCGTGTTCCCTTCGTGATGAGTTGATTTACAACCGCGCTTGGGAGAGACTATACTCAGCCCCGGTTTCGCGATCAGACGAAAGGGTGCGGCATGCCAGGCCTTGACCTCACACCGGCGGAATTACTCAAGATCTACTACTACCTCAAGTTGACCCGCGGCCTGGAGCAGCGAGTGATCACCCTCTATCGGCAGGGGAAGATCATCGGCGGCGTGTATATCAGTGCAGGGGAAGAAGCGATCGCCGTTGGGAGCGCGTCTGCGCTGGAGCCCGATGATGTCATCGCTCCCACCCACCGGGACCTCGGCGCGAATCTCATGAAGGGGATCACCCCGAAGGAATACCTGGCGCAGTACCTCGCCAAGCGGACCGGGCTGACCCGTGGGCGAGATGGCAATGTCCATTATGGCGACATCAGGCGGGGCGTCATCGGATTCATCAGTCCCATGGCCGACCTGCTTCCGGTCGCCGCAGGGGTTGGACTGGCCTTCAAGCTGCGACGCGAGCGCCGCGTTGTTGCAGCCTTTTTCGGTGACGGGGCATCAAGCCGTGGAGATTTCCACGAGGCTTTGAACTTCGCCTCGGTGATGAAGTTGCCCGTTGTGTTCATCTGCCACAACAACCAGTTCGCCTATTCCACACCATTGCAGAAGCAGATGGCTGTCGAGAATATCGCCGACCGTGCCACAGCCTATGGGATGCCGGGGATCGTGGTCGATGGCAATGATGTGCTGGCTGTCCGCGCCGCCGTCGCCCACGCGGCATCACGCGCGAGGCAGGGAGAAGGTCCTTCGCTCGTGGAAGGCAAAACGATGCGGATGCGAGGCCACGCTGAGCACGACGACGCGTCATATGTCCCGCCCGCGCTGCTCGAGGAGTGGCGAAAGCGAGACCCGATCGACCGATTCGATGCCTACTTGCGGGAGCAGAAGATCCTGGATGACATCACGGCCAAGGAGATCGGCGAGCGCCTCTCCAAAGAGATCGAGGAAGCCGTCTCATTTGCGGAATCGAGCCCATTTCCCGATGGGAAGGACCTGCTCGAAGGAGTCTACGCCTCCCCGTAGAGTTCACAGTTCACGGTTCACAGGTTACAGGCAGTTCACGGTCAGCCGTCGGCGGTCAACAGTCAGCAGCGTTCGTTACTCGTCTACGTCTCATAACGGAGAACGAATGGAGATCACGTACCTCGAAGCGATCCGGCAGGCCTTGTGGGAAGAGATGGATCGAGATGAACGGGTCTTCATGCTTGGCGAGGACATCGGTGTGTACGGCGGCGCGTTCAAGATCACGAAGGGGTTTCTCGAAAAGTTCGGGCCGGAGCGCGTCATCGACACGCCGCTGTCCGAGTCCGCGATCGTCGGGGCCGCCATCGGCGCCGCCCTCATGGGGATGCGGCCGGTTGTGGAGATGCAGTTCGCCGACTTTATTGCCTGCGCCTTTGATCAGATCGTCAACATGGCGGCCAAACATCACTACCGGATCGGCGAACCGGTCCCCATAGTGATCCGGGCACCCTACGGTGGCGGCATCCACGCGGGGCCCTTTCACTCCCAATGCCCCGAGGCTTGGTTCTTTCATGTGGCAGGCCTGAAGCTCGTCGCTCCTTCGACTCCTCGCGATGCGAAAGGACTGTTGAAGGCCGCGATCCGCGATCCCGATCCTGTCATCTACTTTGAGCACAAGTACCTCTATCGCCATCTCAAAGGGGAAGTGCCGGAAGGAGACGACGTCATACCGATCGGCAAGGCGGAGGTGAAGCGCCAAGGGAGTACCATCAGTGTTATCGCCTACGGCGCGATGGTCCAGCAGTCACTCGAAGCGGCGGAGAAGCTGGTGCCGGAGGGGATTGACCTGGAGGTGGTGGACCTGCGAACGCTTCAGCCATTGGATATGGAAACGATAGTGACATCGGTCAAGAAGACAGGCCGGGCGTTGGTGGTTCACGAGGCGTCGAAAACCGGTGGCATCGGAGGCGAGATCGCAGCTCGGTTGGCCGAGGAGGCGTTCCGCTTCTTGGATGCACCTGTGGTCCGCGTGGCGGCTCCCCACACACCTGTCCCCTTCAGCCCTGTTTTGGAAGACACATACTTGCCCAACGCCGACAAGATCGCCCTTAAGGCCCGAGAACTGGCCGCGTTCTGACAATGGACGTCACGGTCGTGATGCCGCAGATGGGCGAAAGTGTCGCCGAAGGGACGGTCGTCACCTGGCTGAAGATGGTCGGCGAATCGGTCGCCAAGGATGAGCCACTGGTCGCCATCAGCACCGACAAGGTGGATGTCGAGATCCCCTCTCCAGCCGCCGGGCTGCTCACCAAGATCGTCGTCCAGGAGGGGCAGACCGTGCCGGTTGGAGCAGTGCTTGCCTACATCGGCGAGGCACCTCCAACAGCGGCAGTAGTCTCTCCGAGCATCCCGAAGGCGGAGCAGGCGGTGGGGGTGGTGACGCAGGCCGGGCCGGTCGTGAGCCCAATCCCGCCCCGCCCGCAGGCATGGCATTCTCCCGCGGTCATGGAACTCGCCAAGGAATACGGCGTGGACCTGAGCCAGGTCAAAGGAACCGGCTCAGAGGGGCGCGTCACGAGAAAAGATCTGCTGGACTTCGTGAGCCAACGATCCATGGCCGCAGCCGCGCCGGCCGACAAGAGGCCTTCGGCCTCTGGACGCGCGGACCAGGATCAGATCCTCCCGATCAGCCATCTCCGGAAGGCCATCGCGGAGCATATGGTCCGAAGCAAGCAGACCGCTCCCCACGTGACACAGATCCACGAGGTGGATGTGACGGCCATCGCCTTATATCGGGAGGCCAACAGAGAGGCCTTCTTCCAGCGGACAGGGGTTCATCTCACATTTCTTCCCTGTGTGGTGAAAGCCACTGTGGATGCCCTGCGGGCTCACCCGCTGATGAATGCCTCCTATACCCAAGACGGGATCGTCATCAAGAAAGCGGTGAACATCGGGATCGCGGTGTCTATCGAGGATGGCCTCATCGTCCCGGTGCTGCGGGAGGCAGACAAGAAGAGCTTTCTGACTCTGGCGAAAGAGTCGGCCGATCTGGCCGCACGGTCTCGAGAGAAGCGGCTCAGGCCGGAGGAGGTCCAGCAAGGGACCTTCACCGTGAACAACTTTGGCGCCTTCGGAGCCCTGATCGGGACCCCGATCATTGTCCAGCCGCAGGTCGGCATCCTGGGCTTCGGCAAGGTGGTGAAACGACCTGTCGTCATCGACGACGCCATCACCATTCGTTCGATGGCCTACCTCTGCCTTTCGTATGACCACCGTCTCATCGACGGCGCCTACGCCGGCGCATTCTTGAACCATATGCAGTCCAACCTCGAGCGATTCGACTTCGCAATTCTTCCGTAGATCTTACCCGGGTGGTCCGACCGGCACGCAGGCGCGGGACCCGGCGAGGATACGATGCCGAACCTGACCAACATCCTCTGGCTACTGATCTTGATCTCCGCTTTCGCCCCCTACTTCCAACAGAAAATGTTGGAGCTGGCCAGGCTTCGAATGCTGCGGAGGCTGGAGAAGACCCGGGGCACCAGGGTCATCACCCTCATCCACCGCCAGGAATCGCGATCCTTCCTCGGCATCCCCATCTTCAGGTACATCGACATCGATGACTCAGAGCAGCTCCTGCGAGCCATTCGGCTGACTCAAAAGGATCTCCCCATCGACATCGTGCTGCATACGCCGGGAGGTCTTGCTCTGGCGACCAAGCAAATCGCCCACGCAATCAAGGCCCACCCGGCCAAGGTGACTGTGTTCATCCCCCACTACGCGATGTCGGGCGGAACGCTCCTTGCCCTGGCGGCCGACGAGATCATCATGGACGAGAACGCGGTGCTTGGCCCCATCGATCCCCAGCTTGGCGAATATCCGGCCGCTTCCATCCTCAAAGTGTTAGAGACCAAGGACACGAAGGAGATCGAGGACAAGACGCTGATCCTGGCCGATGTGGCCAGGAAGGCGATAGCCCAGATCACCTCATTCGTGCAGGATATCCTACAGGACAAAATGGAGCCGGAGCGGATGAAGGTGCTGGTGAAGGAGCTGACGGAAGGCAAGTGGACACACGACTACCCGATCCTCTACAGCCACATCAAGGACTGGGGCCTGCCGATCCGGACCGACATGCCAGAGGAAGTCTACGCCTTAATGGATCTTTACCCCCAACCGACGCAGCGTCCCTCGGTGCAGTATATCCCCATCCCCTATAGGCGCGAGGGCGAACCCCGACCAAAGGGAGTCGCGTAGGGCTATCGAGAACACGTCCCGAAAAGCCGAAGCTCCCCGATTCCCCCCACCACGCGATCCGCCAGGCGGATACCATGGTCCGACAACGTATTTCGGAGTGTGTCCTTGCGGTCAGGAAGGTTCATGGCGGAAGGACTGGTGCGGCGTGGGAGATCGAGCCCTGCTTATGCTGTTCGGCTTTCAGGGCTCATCGAACAACCAATGGGCGAGGCGGTTTTCACAGAGGCTTCGCCAGTTGCTTGCGAAAGTAGTCGATGGTGAGGGCCAACCCTTGCGCGATGTCCACGGTCGGCTCCCAGCCGAGTCGCGCCCTTGCCAGCCCGATATCCGGCTGTCGGACACGAGGATCGTCCAAGGGCAACGGACGGAACTCGATCGTAGACGGGCCACCGACCGTCCGGAGGACCATATGGGCGAGTTCACTGACCGTGAACTCTTTCGGGTTTCCCATGTTGACCGGTCCTATCTCCTTCGACATCAACAGGCGGTACAGTCCCTCGACCATGTCGGAGACATAACAGAAGCTTCTGGTCTGCGACCCGTCCCCGTACACCGTCAGCGGCTCGCCCCGAAGCGCCTGGTTGATGAAGTTGGACACGACGCGGCCATCGTTGGGCCGCATGCGCGTCCCGTACGTATTGAAGATCCGCGCAATCCGTGTGTCGAGACCATGATACCGGTGATACGCCATCGTAATCGCCTCGGCGAACCGCTTCGCCTCGTCGTACACTCCACGTGGGCCGATCGGATTCACGTTCCCCCAGTAATCCTCCCGTTGCGGGTGAATCACGGGGTCCCCGTATACCTCTGAGGTCGAGGCCAGAAGAAAGCGGGCGCCCTTGGCCTTCGCCAGGCCGAGCGCCTTGTGGGTCCCAAGAGAACCCACCTTCAGGGTCTGGATCGGGAGACGTTGATAATCGACAGGACTGGCCGGAGAGGCAAAGTGGAGCACATAATCCAACGGGCCATCGATGTGCAGGTACTCTGTCACGTCCAGCTTGATGAAGCGGAAGGCGTCATGGCCGATCAGGTGCGCGACGTTCTTCATCTGGCCCGTGATCAGGTTGTCAAGACAAATGACGTGATGCCCTTCCTCGATCAGGCGATCACACAGGTGGGAGCCCAGGAAACCGGCACCGCCGGTGATCAGCGTTCGACGCATGGCCCGGATTTCGGATTTCGGGTTTCGGATGTCGGATGAAGAGCCTGCTCGGTTTCGGTTTCATGCACGTCTTTCCAACTCGGAACTCGGAACTCGGAACTCGGAACTATCTTCATCGTCCGACCCCCAGGTATTCGAACCCCATCGATCTCATCTTCTCCCGGTCGAACAGGTTCCGACCATCCAGAATGAGGGGCCGCTGCATCATGCCTTTCACCTGCATGAGATCGAGGCTTTCAAACTCCCTCCACTCAGTTGCCACCACCAGCGCATCGGCTCCGGAGGCCACCTCGTAGGGATTCTGGCAGCACACGAGCGACGGGAGCGCCTCCCGCGCCTTCTCCATCGCCTTCGGGTCGTAGGCCCTGACGACCGCACCCTCGGTCAGGAGCTGCTTGATCAGGGCTATTGCAGGGGAATACCGCACGTCGTCCGTATCCGGCTTGAACGACAGCCCCCACACCCCAATAACCTTATCCTTGAGGATCCAGAGCTGATCCCTGAGCTTCCTGATCATCTGGGGGATTCTCGCATGGTTGATCCGATCAACCTCGCGAAGCAGCCGAAAGTCATGCCCGCATTTCTCCGCGATCTTCACGAACGCTTGAAGGTCCTTCGGGAAACAAAAGCCACCGAACCCGAGGCCCGCATTCAGGAAGGCGCGCCCGATCCGACGATCGAGCCCCATGCCCTCCGCCACCAACTCAACGTCGGCGCCGACAAGCTCACAGAGATCCGCGACACTATTGATAAAGGAAATCTTCGTGGCCAGAAACGAGTTCGAGGCATGCTTGATCAGCTCGGCGCTCCGGATATCGGTGACCAGGAAGGGGACAGGTCCAGCGTCCCGACAGTTGGTATGGACGGGACAGGTGAAGGTGTGGTTCACGATCGGCTCATACAGCTCCCGCAGCAACCGCTCCGCTCGGGGATGTTCCACCCCGACCACGATCCGGTCAGGGTGGAGGAAATCCGAGACAGCGGTGCCTTCGCGGAGAAACTCGGGATTGGAGGCCACGTCGAACTCAATCTGACCACGGTGACCGTAGACCATCAGGGTCTTTTCGATCCACATCCCAGTCTGAACGGGAACCGTGCTCTTCTCCACGACGAGTTTGTAGGATGATGACAGTTCGCCGATCCGTCGCGCCACCTTCTCCACCGCCGACAGGTCGGCGTCGCCGTCCTCCAGTGGAGGCGTCCCGACGCAGATGAAGACCACTGTGGCGGCGTCAATCCCTTCTTTCAGCTCCGCCGTGAAGGCAAGGCGACCCTCTCGCCGATTCCTCGCCATCAACTCGTCAAGCCCCGGTTCATAGATCGGGATGCCTCCAGCCTTCAGCGTGTCGATCTTACGCCGGTCATCGTCCACGCCGACGACGTGATGGCCGATCTCGGCCAGGCAGGTCCCGGTCACGAGGCCGACATATCCCGTCCCGACCACGCAGATCTGCATCGAGCCTTACCCCTTCCTCGTATGCCCTACGCCTGACAGGCCCTCGGCATATCGCCGAAGGTCAGCGTCCACCATCATCTCAATGAGCTCGCGGAATCCCACCTTCGGTTGCCAGCCCAACACGCGTTTGGCCTTGGAATAGTCGCCCTGAAGCAGATCGACCTCCGCAGGTCGCTTCAGCTCAGGATCTTCCACCACGTGCCGCCGCCAATCGAGGCCAGCCCTGGCGAACGCCGTCTCCACGAGCTCCAGGACCGAGTGCGTCTCGCCCGTGGCGACCACATAGTCATCCGGTTTCTCCTGTTGAAGCATCAGCCACATTGCCTCAACGTAATCGCCGGCGTACCCCCAGTCCCTCCGGGCTTCCACGTTCCCCAAGCGAAGTTTGGTGGCAAGGCCGTGTTTGATCCTCGCCACGCCGTCGGTGACCTTCCGGGTCACAAACTCCTTGCCCCGTCGCGGGGATTCGTGGTTGAAAAGGATACCCGAGCAGGCGAACAGCCCATAGCTCTCCCGGTAATTGATCGTAATCCAGTGCCCGTAGAGCTTTGCCACCCCATAAGGGCTCCTCGGGTAAAACGAGGTCCGCTCGTGCTGTGGCACCTCGGATGTCTTTCCGAACAT
>JBGPUH010000100.1:0-7763 GCA_041491025.1 Methylomirabilis sp. (SeqCode) | reverse complement strand
CAAGCAGACGATGATCCGCAAGCGACCGTCCTTTAACGAAGGCTACTATGGTTACAGCACGTTTTCCAAACTGCTTGAGGATGCCGCCAAGCACAATATCATCGACCTGAAGCGGGACTCCAAGAGCGGGACATATATCATCACGAGCTTCGCGGAGGCAGCCTAGTGCCGGTCCAATTCACTTCGCCTCACGGCGTTGCTGTCCCCCAGGGCCGCGCCGAGCTATGCTTGTTTCTTGGCCCGGCACCGCGCCCGCCAGTTCGATGGGGAACCGTTTGGAGACACGCTGACTGGAGGCAGCCTAGTGAACGGGCCGGCACCGAGGGTTAAAGGGCGGACCGCGCTGGTCACCGGAAGTTCGCGTGGGCTTGGTTGCGCCATCGCGCTGGCGTTGGCGGACGAAGGGGCCGATGTCGCGGTGAACTATGTGGTGAACAAGACCATGGCCGAAGACGTGGCCAACGCGATCATAGCCAAGGGGCGACGGACGGTGGTCTGCCAGGCTGACGTCAGCGACTACGACCAGGTGATCGCGATGAGGCAGGCGGTGGAAGAGTCCTTTGGGCCGATCGACATCCTGGTGAACAACGCCGGCGTCATCAGCGACAAGACCTTTGTCAAAATGGACCGTGCCCAATGGCAGCGGGTGCTGTCGGTGAACCTTGACGGCACGTTTTACTGTTCAAAAGCATTTATCGAAGGGATGCTGGCAAAGGGGTGGGGGCGAATCGTGAACATGACCGCCTTCACCGGTCAGGCCGGTAACTTCGGCCAGGCCAACTACGCTGCCGCCACCGCCGGGATCATGGCCTTCACCAAGAGCCTTGCCAAGGAACTGGCAAGCAAGGGGATCACGGTGAATGCCGTCGCTGCGGGGTTTGCGGAAACCGACATGGTCCGGACTATTCCGGAGCGAATACTGAAGCGCCTCATCGATCAGATCCCAATGAAGCGCCTGGCTCGCCCGGAGGAGGTGGCCCGAGCCGTTATCTATCTGGTGTCGTCCGATGGTGACTATATCACCGGCCAGCAGATCAGCGTGAACGGTGGCCTCTTCGTGTGATCCTTCAGCATGCCGTACAAGGCGCCTCTACTATTCCATCGAGTGATCCGGCGTGAAGCCGCTGGCGAGATCGCTGCCCTTCTCGGCACCACCCTGCTGCTCCTGTTGATGATGAGCCAACCAAACTGGGACGAGCCCGCGTACCAGATCGTCTGGGGAGCGGCTAGCATCGGCCTTGTGGCGCTTGGGTTCTATCTCATGCTGAGACGGCGGAGTCAGCCTGGGCGCCAGCGAGAGGGCGCGGCAAAAGAGTGACCTAAGGGGGCCGATCAGCGCTCGAGGGGCTCGCGTGGCTTCAGGATCCGCCGAACGACGGCCACTTCTAAGCCATCTGCGTCGTCCCTGTCGTAGCTCCCCGGCCACCACGGCGATCCCGGTTGTCGTCATCCTTCCGCGACGCACATGACGCTGGCAGCGGAGAGCCCGTATGCAAGAAAGAAGCAGCCCCGATGAGCGGCTTCGGGCCGACCATCTCCTCGGATTGGTGTTTTGCGGCGTAACCGGGTTTAACCTGGTCCTCCTCTACAACCACGCAGTCGAGGCGAACTGGGGCTGGTTCACACTCGTCCTGCTGGTCTGCGTCCTCTTTCCTGGAGTCGTTCCCTACTTCAACCTGATTCGCGCCTTTCGAGAGGGTCGCCCAAAAAATAGGTGGCAGGAGCCATTTGCGGTAGTCATCGGTGCGATCGACAGCATTGCCATTCTCAGTCATTGGCCAGATGCCCTCATCGATGTCTCCTGGGTGTCGGCCTTCCTCATTGGCACCGCCGCCGCGTTCCTCCTGGTGGTCCAGTCACGCTAATGCCGTTCCGACTCATTCGGACAAATGGCCAAATTATGCGACGACCGATCCAAATGCCTGTGGATCATTTTGTCATTAGGCGGATAAAGTTGGAACGGCACGAGCGACTTCGCCATGGAGCAGAGCGGGAGTCCCATGCGGCGGCCGCTCGGGTCGGGACGATCGACCCACAGAAGGGAGAGGGAGGATGAAACGCGAGGAGGTGATCTATGCGGTTAGGGGCCACGTAGCTTCTATCACCCTGAATCGACCCGATCGATATAATGCCCTGAATCTGCGAATGGTGGAGAAACTCCTGGAGGTGGTGCTGGCCTGCGACGAGGATCCGGAGGTCCGCGCAGTGGTCCTTACCGGCGCCGGTCAGGCTTTCTGTGCCGGCGGAGATGTGAACGAGTTCGCCGAACGCGCTGAGACGCTCCCACTCCACCTGAAACGGCTTCTGATGTTTTTCCACGGTATCATCTCCCGCATCAGTCGGATGGCGAAGCCGGTCATCGCTGCCGTCAACGGCGTGGCCGCCGGCGCCGGAATGAGCTTGGCCATGGCCTGCGACCTGTCCGTGGCAGCCGAGTCGGCCAGGTTCACCATGGCCTACTCCAAGATCGGGGCCACCCCGGATGGCAGTTCCAGCTACTTCCTCCCGCGGCTGGTGGGGCGACGGCGCGCCCTGGAGTTGACTTACACCAACAGGGTCCTCACGGCGAGGGAGGCAGAGGCCTGGGGCCTGGTGAACCGGGTGGTGCCGGATTCCGAGTTCGCGGCCGCTGTGAACGCCCTGGCGGCGGAGCTGGCCGCCGGCCCCACCCTGGCCCTCGGACGGGCCAAGCAGCTTTTCTTGCTGAGTGAACATGAGAGCCTGGAAACCCAGATGGAACACGAGACGCAGCTCATCGCTCTGAGCAGCCAGACCGCCGACTTCCGGGAAGGGGTGAAGGCCTTCACGGAAAAGCGGAAGCCGACTTTCAGTGGGCGTGAGTGATGCCGAACATGAATCCGGGACGCCCCCGACCTCGTAGCGGACGGCCCACCCGCTCCACATTGACAAGTCGGTACGCCTGGGGTAAGGTAAGATAGTCCGCTAGGGGCGCGGTTGCTGAGACGTCCGGATGGAATCGGGACGACCCTTAGACCTGATCTGGGTAATGCCAGCGTAGGGAAGCGGGAACCGGGCGCAGTCACGACGGCCGCAGCCGCACCTCACGGGGCTGCGGCCGTGCAGTTTGAGGGAGGCGTGAATCGGGAATATCCGGATCGCCCCGTCCTGGCCGTGGGGGCGGTGGTGGTGAAGGACGGAAAAGTGCTCCTGGCGAAGCGCGGCGCAGAGCCGGGTCGAGGTCTCTGGAGCCTGCCAGGCGGGGCCGTCCACCCGGGAGAGGAACTGAAAGCGGCCGTCGCCCGAGAGCTCCGCGAGGAGTGCGGGATCGAGGTGGCCGTCGAGGAGGCCGCCGAGGTCGTGGAGCGGATGATCCCCGATGCCGAGGGGCGCCTGCGGTATCATTACGTTATCTTGGACTACCGCGCAAGGTGGCTGCAGGGCGACCTCTCCTCGTCGGAGGAGGTGGAAGAAGCGCGCTGGGTGGACCCCGGTGATCTGCATCAGTACCGGATGACCCGGGGCACGGCGGACGTCATCCGCCGCCTGCTGGCGCGACAACACGACGGCCTCAAAGGTCTTGGGGGATAGCGGATGGGTCACTCGACGTGGAACTGATGGTCAACGGCAAGAAGCTCGAAGTGCCAGATGGTGCCACCATCACCGCACTCCTGGAAGAGTTGAACATCAACCCCCTGAGAGTCGCCGTCCAGCTCAACCTGGAGATCATCAAGCGGGAGCGGTACGACACGACGACCCTAAGAACAGGCGACAAGCTGGAGATTATCACCTTCATGGCGGGCGGTTCCGAATGAGAGACGAAAGGGCGCGGGAGGACAAGGCGATGGAGAAGAGCGACACCCTCAGGTTTGCCGGAAGGGAGTTTCGGTCCAGGCTCATCGTCGGGACGGGGAAGTACCCCGATCACCGATCGATGCAGCGCGCGCACGAGGCCTCAGGCGCCGAGATCGTGACGGTGGCGGTAAGAAGGGTGAACCTGGATCGGACCCAGGAGTCGCTCCTAGACTACATCGACGCGAAGAAGTATACGCTCCTGCCCAACACCGCTGGCTGCTACACTGCCGAGGAGGCGATCAAGACCGCGATCCTGGCCAGAGAGGTCGGCCTCTCTGATATGGTCAAGCTGGAGGTGATCGGCGATCAGCGGACCCTTTTCCCCGATAATGAGGAACTCCTGAAGGCAACGAAGGTCCTGGTGAAGGAGGGATTCGTCGTCCTGCCCTACACCAACGACGATCCCGTCATGGCCAAGAAGCTGGAGGACGCCGGCGCGGCCGCCGTGATGCCGCTTGGCGCCCCGATCGGTTCCGGCCTCGGCATACGGAACCCGTACAACATCAAGATCATCCTCGAGGCGGCGCGAGTCCCGGTCATTGTCGATGCGGGAGTGGGTACGGCCTCCGATGCCACCATCGCCATGGAGCTGGGATGCGACGGGGTCCTGATGAACACCGGGATCGCGTGCGCCAAAGATCCGGTGGCGATGGCTGAGGCGATGCGACACGCTGTCATCGCCGGGCGACTGGCGTACCTGGCCGGGCGAATTGCCAAGAAGCTCTACGCCACCGCCTCGAGCCCGCTCGAAGGAATGATCGAATGAAAACGTTCCAGGTGCCAGGTGCCGAGTTCCAGGTCCAGGAGGTTCCAAGTTCCAGGTGCCACGTTCGACGTTTCAAACCTGGAACACGGAACCCGGAACATTGAACTGCGAAGCGGAACCCGGAACCCGGAATCCGTTGTCGTGGGGTCTGTACGTTGTCACCGACCGCTCCCAGACACAAGGCCGGCCCCTCGAGGCGGTGGTCGATGCCGCGCTTCAAGGGGGGGCAAAAGCCATCCAGCTTCGTGAGAAGGATCTCTCCGCGCGAGCCCTCTATGAACTCGCCCAACGGCTCCTCCCCATTGTGCGCAGCCGAGGTGCTGCCTTTCTCATCAATGACCGGATTGATCTAGTTATGGCCCTTCCGCTTGACGGGGTTCATCTCGCCCGAACCAGCCTTCCGCCGGCCGAGGCGCGGCGCTTGCTCGGGGCGAGCCGGCTGGTCGGCATCTCCTGTCACACCGTCGAAGAGGCGATGGAGGCGCAAGAAGGGGCCGACTTCATCGTGTTGGGTCCAGTGTTCCCTACTCCATCGAAGGTGGCCTATGGACCTCCCGTTGGTCTTGAGCGACTCCGGGAGGTCAGAAGGCGGATCGGGCTGCCGATCCTGGGAATTGGAGGAGTCACCGCAACGAATGCCGCCGAGGTGATCGCGGCGGGCGCCGATGGCGTGGCCTCCATTTCTGCCGTGATGTCGGCTGTCGATCCGGCCGCTGCCGTTCGGGGCCTGCTTCAGGTCGTCCACGCCGCCTCCGCCCATGTGGATCGTGATTGACGGCTATAACGTCATCCGCCGTTCTCCCCGGCTCGCGCCGCTCGATCGTCGAGACCTGGGGGAGGGGCGCGACGCCCTCCTGGCGGCGCTGAGCGCCTACCGACGCGTGAAGGGCCACCGAATCACCGTCGTGTTCGACGGCTGGGAACGAGGTGGGACCAGCGAGAAGGCAGCAATGGTCGCCGGCGTGCACGTCGTCTTCTCGGGCCGTGGAGACCGGGCGGATCAAGCCATCCTGCGGCTGGTGGAGAAGGCGCCTGCGGGATCGGTCGTGATCACCTCGGATCGCGGCTTGGGGAATGAAGCAGAGCGGAAAGGCGCGGTGGTCCTCTCGGCCGAGGAGTTTGAAGAGCGCGTAACCCGCGCCCTCGATGAAGGGGATGACGGTGGTTCTCAGGAAGACGACGAACCGACCCCCGAAACCCTGGGACCTCGGAAGATGAAGGGCGCCGCCCGACGCCCACCGAAGCGAGCCAGGCGGCGAATCACCACCCTAGGGCGGCTCTAACTAGAGGTTCCAAGTTCGGCTTCGCAGTTCCAGGTTTCGTGTTCCAGGTTTAGAACGTGGAACTTGGCACTTGGAACTCTATGAAAAAACAAAGAGGGGGAAAATATCCCCCCTCTTCATTGTATTCCGTGAGTGCCGGCTGAAGAGCGGCTAGATCAGAGTCCTGATGATCCCCCCTTCTACTTAACGGCGTCTTTCAAGGCCTTGCCCGCCTTGAACCGTGGCACCCTGGCGGCCTTGATCTTGATGACTTCACCAGTCTGAGGATTGCGACCGTTCCGGGCGGCCCGCCTGGCCACGCCGAACGTCCCGAAGCCGACCAGGGTTACCTTCTTTCCCTTCTTCAAGGAGTCCCGAACCCCAGCGACGAAACTGTGCAGGGCCGTCTCGGCAGCCTTCTTGGTAATGTGAGAGTCCCTGGCAATCTTGTCGACCAACTCCGCCTTTGTCATGCTCCCCTCCTTTGAGATTATGAACTGATAACCCCACCCAACCGCCACCGATCCTTCCAGGCTCATACCAGACTTACCCTTGACATGTCAAGCGAAAAAGGGCGCGAGGGGCCGGTATAGGCTCGATTCGCCTCATGGCAGGTCAGCCTCGCCGCGGCGATCTCACTCCTTCGCTGTTCCAGGTTCGGCTTCGCGGTGCCAAGTTCCGGGTTCCGAGTTCCAAGTTCCTCAGGACCTGGAACTCGGCACTTGACACTCGGAGCTAATTCGTCACAACCCCAGATCCGTCACCGCCGGCGTCGGACCGGAGTAGTCGTAGAAGCCCCGCCCAGACTTCCGCCCGTGATAGCCGGCCACAACCATCTTTCGGAGAAGCGGTGGCGGCGCGTAGCGCTGCTCTCGATACTCCTCGAACATGACGTTGGCGATGAAGTAGGTGGTGTCGAGACCCACGAAGTCGGCCAACGTGAAAGGCCCCATCGGGTGATTGCAGCCAAGTGTCATCGCCTTGTCGATGTCCTCCACCGTGCCAACGCCCGCCTCCAGAGCCCTTATGGCGTCGAGGAGGTAGGGAAGAAGCAGGCGATTCACGATGAACCCACAATTGTCCTTGGTGGTAACCGGCTCCTTCCCGAGCGACTTGGCGAAGTCGAACAGGGTCCGATAGGTCTCCTCGCTGGTCCGGATGGTTCGGATCACCTCCACCAGCTTCATCACCGGAACGGGATTGAAGAAGTGCAGGCCCGCGAACCGGTCGGCACGGCCGGTCACGGAGGCCATTGCAATGATGCTGATGGATGAGGTGTTGCTGACAAAGATGGTCGCCGGCGGGCAAAGGCCATCGAGGGCGCGGTACAGCTCCTGTTTCAAGGCGAGGTCCTCGATGATCGCCTCGATGATCAGGTCAACCCCTTTCAGATCTTCAAGGTTCAGGGTCCACCTGATCCGCCCGAGAAGCTTGGCCTTCTCCTCGACGGTCATCCGACCCTTCTCGACTGCTCGCTGCAGTTGCCCCTCGACCCCCTTCAACCCTTTGTCCAGGAAGCGCTGCTCCACCTCCCTCACGATAACAGAGTACCCTGCCTGGGCGACCACCTGCGCGATCCCCGATCCCATGAGGCCAGCCCCGACCACTCCGACAGTTTTGATGTTGGCCATCCTCTCTCCCTATTCTAATCAGCCGAGCGCGCTCTTTGCGGCTTACGGCGAGAGGGGCTCCAAAACGGAGCCCCTCTCGCTAATCCAGCCAACCGGGAACTACGACTCCTACTTCTTCTCAAGCTGCGCCAGAGCGGCCTTCAGCTTTTCAGCGGACTCGGCGTGCTTTCCATCGTTATGGAGTGCCATGCCATCCTCGCAGGCCTTCTTGGCCTTGTCTTTAGTCGCCGCATCGGCCTTCGACGTCTTGAGCGCCTCCTGGCACTCTTTGTAGAGCTTCGGACACTGCTT
>JBGPUH010000099.1:0-7945 GCA_041491025.1 Methylomirabilis sp. (SeqCode) | reverse complement strand
TGTGGCCCGCGTTCCCAGCGATGGAGGGAGCGACCGATGAGCGAAGGTCAGATGAAGGGAATCACCAGGACGAAGGTGGCGGGCCAGACGAAGGCTCAAGACCAGGTGCGGGTGCTGTACGGTGTCCATTCCCTTGAGGCACACCTCGCGGGCCGGACGGTTGCCGATATCCGCCAGGCGCTCCGCCAGGCCCTCAATATTAGCCCACAAGCCGTGGCCGTCGTGGACGGCCGCGAGGTTGAAGAAGGCTTTATCCTCCTGGCCGGGCAGCAACTGGAGTTTGTCAGGCTTGCCGGCGAAAAGGGTGACCAAACCACGCCGCGATCTTTTTGACTTCCGCAGCGCCTGCCTTCAAAGACACCTCCAGTGATCACCTCCCCCCTTTGTTTCGTTTGGCGGGGCCCAACCTGCAAACCTCAGACGTTCAAAGACGGGCATACATGAATCTATAAGCCTTTTCTACCTTCTACTATACCACTGGTTATAGCTTGATAGATTACTTGATCTATTCTTATACTTATCTTTCTTTCCGACCCTGAGCCAAGAAAGGCTTGACATTCTAAGGAACAGGTATATATATCACGTACAGGTATGTATTCTGCGAGGTGATCGGAATGCCACCGCGGTGGCTTAGCGCCTCAACCACTCGTCGCAATCTGGTCGGCGCACCATTCAATACCAACGCCCTCCTAGGTGGAACTTAACCTGAGAGGGCGTTGGTATTTTTGGACGCGATGGAGCCGAGAATCTCCCCGAATCTCGAGGCGCAGGTAGACGTGTTCGGAGGTATTTCGCGCAGAGAGCAGGGCAAACCGATTCTCGCGAAGGAGGTGATGTCCTATGAGATGACCGCTACTTCCCCATGTTTCAGAAAGGTGGATCAAGAAACTTTCAAGCCGTATTAACCGATTAGGGTGGGGTTGAAGGGAGAGAACAAATGAAAGAGGACATGAGGAAGCTGACGAGAGTGGCCCTTATAGCCGTACTGGCGGCCTTCATTTCCCTTGGTGCCGTCGTGGCGCATGCGGCAATTCGCAACGTGCCCGGAACCTATTCGACGATCCAGGCCGCGGTTAACGCAGCACTATCCGGCGACACGATCATCGTGGCGGCAGGCATTTACGATGAGCAGGTGGTAATCGACGGCAAGAACCTGACTCTTAAAGGCGCGGGTGACACCACGATCCTTAGGCCGTCGCTACCTGCCACACTGACAACCCTCTATACATATCCAGCCGGCACGTTCTGGCCGGGCACTAACCTTTCCAGTATCATCCTCGTCAAGAACGTGAACGGAGTTGGCGCGGGTGTCACAATCAAAAACCTCAAAGTGGACGGCGTCAATGTCACCACTGAACCCACTGGGGCAGACAGGCTGGCTGGCATTCTCTTCGGCGAGTCGGCAGGCTTAGTGCAGAATGTCACCGTGAACACGATCAAGGCGTTGGGTGGTGCCGATCGCACTTACGGAATCGACGTGAGCGCGGGTGTCACGGCGGTCTCTGTCGAGGTCGCGGGCAACCGAATCAATTATTTTTTGCGCAACGGCATCCAAGCCCAGGGCGTAAAGCTCACTGCGAACATCCATAACAACACCGTCAAGGGGCCGGGCGCCACGGGGCCGGGCGGCGCCGTGCCGGACCTCTCAGGGGTTCTTGCGAATGGCATCCTGTTCATTCACGGTGTTGGCGGCAAGGCGAGCAACAACACCATCCATAATGCCCACTACATTGGGCCGACCTCCCGCAGCGCCGGCATCTTGGTTTACGATCTAGTCCAGCCGGGGATCGTCGTGGAAAATAACGAGATTTACCATGTGGACGATGGTGTGATCCTGTCCGCTGGCGCCAACGCTGTCATCGTCCGCAACAACAACCTCCATAATAATGCCGATGTCGGTGTGCAACTCGAAGATGGAGCGACCGGCCATGCGATCACTTACAACTGCATCATCGAGAACGCCATTGCTGGCATCCGCCTCAACGGGGTCCTCAACCCGGATGTCACCAACCAGGATCCGCCTGGAACCGGCAATTTTGCCCATTTCAATAACATCTCCGGCAACGGCATTGGCGTGCTCAATTATGACAGCAACCAGACCTTCGATGCCACCCGGAACTGGTGGGGTGCCGCCAATGGGCCTGGCCCAGTTGGCCCCGGCTCGGGAGACGAGGTCAGCCTCTACGTCGACTACACAAACTTCCTGCGTCACGAGGCTGACGGGAAACGGTGCGATCAGTGCCGTAAGGGTGACAACGACGACAACGATGACAACGATCACTAATAACCCGCTAACCTTCTAAGACACTAAAAGGGCTTGCATGATTCATGCAAGCCCTTTTAATTCAGTCAACAAGTCCATCATCAGGAACAACACTCTGCACGGGAATGGTAGCGGTGTGGTGCTCGAATGGGGCGCCCACGATAACCAGATCGTCATCAACACAATCACGGGCAATACGCTCAACGGTATCCAAATCAACGGCGCACTCAACCCCAACGCGGAAGGCCAAGAGCCACCAGGAACCGGCAATGTTGACCCCTTCAACGACATCGTCGGCAACGCAGCGGGCATCGTGAGCTATGACGACACGCAGACATTCGACGCCACCTATAACTGGTGGGGCAATCGAACCGGGCCGATGGACACCAAGGGAATTCCTGATGTTTGCGGCCTGGGCTATAACAATCCAAGCGGACTTGGCGACGTGCTCAGCCAATGCGTAGACTACAAACCGTGGCTCAACAAGGATCTGTGCAAGAATGGGGGCTGGAAAACACCCAGTCCACCACCTCCACATGGACTATTCAGGAATCAAGGTGACTGCATTCAGTTCATGAACACCGCGAAGTAGTCGGCTAAGCCATCGAACCGAACAAGGCCCCGCAAACGCGGGGTTTTGTTTTCTCCGCCTCTGCTATTTGCTTCCGGAGGGGCGCGGGGAGAACCAAATTGCAGCGCCAGGCCGTCGGCGTGTATTACAGGTCCCGCCCGGATCTCAGCCGGGCGGAGCTTTTGTTTCTCCGAGATGATCCCTAAACTGACAGCAGCCTGCGCGGAAAAAGGGCTCTGCACTTTGGAAAGCCTAGAGCGGGGCATCGTCAGTCCAGCCTCATATGAGAGGTCGAGATTGGAGATCGGAGGGCTACATGGACCAAGGGGTGCTGAGATTCGTTGAAGCAGTTCGGCAAGAGTTGCAACCGGTAAACGCACGCATATTGAGTCACCCCTATCTTCAGGCGCTTGATGCTGGCAGGGTCGGGCGAGGGCGTTTGCAGCTCTTCGCCACGCAGCAATCCCACATCATCGGGAGCGACCTTCGCAGCGTGGCCCTAATGGTGGCGCGGGCAAGATCGGAGCGCAGCCGAGGGTTCTTTCTCGAACTTCTGGAGGGAGAGCGGGCCGCGCTGCAAGCCCTGGGCTCGTTCGCGGCCGCGATCGGCATGGCGCCGCCAACTCTTGCCGCGGGCGAGCCGCTCCCTGGGGCATTCGCCTACAGCGCCTTCGTGGCCTGGCTCAGCCTGTATGCCTCGGAGGCGGAGTTCGTTGGCGCGTTCCTCATCAATCTGCCGGTCTGGGGGGCCAATTGCGCTCGGATGGCTGAGGCGCTTCGACGCGAGTACCGGCTCGCCGAGGCGGACGTCGCTTTCTTCACCTTGTTTGCGACCGCCCCGCCGGGCTTCGAGGAGCGCGCCGCTGCCGTTGTGGCCGAAGGCCTGGACCAGGGGGTGCATCAGGACCAGATCCGCCGCGTCGCTGCGTCGCTTCAGGGGTATGAACTCCTCTTCTGGGATACCCTTGCTGAGGCGTCCAACCTTGGCACGTAACAGATCGGTGAGATTGGCGCGCTCCCGTTGGTCGCTCGCAATGACGATCTGACAAATTTTGGTGCGTTTGCTATAGTACAGGTCAGACGACCCAGTTGCCTCGGTGATGTTATCGAAGAGAAAGGAGAGAGGATGCTGGTTAAACGCTACATGCGGACAAAGCTTGTCACCGTCGGGCCAGACGAGGGGGCCAATGCTGCGCTGTACTTGATGAAGAAAAGCACGATCCGCCACCTCCTTGTGACGGAGGGCAAGAAGCTGCTGGGGATCGTGACGGATAGGGATTTTCGGCTTGTACGCCCTTCCCCCGCCACAAGCCTCTCGATTTATGAGATCAACTACCTCCTCGAAAAGTTGAAGGTGAAAGAGATCATGATCAAGAAGGTGGTCACGGTGACGCCGGAGACCCCCATCGCGGAGGCGGCGCGCACGCTTCTCAACCGGAGGATCGGGGCGCTGCCGGTGCTGAAGGATGGGGAACTGGTCGGCATCATCAGCGAAACGGATATGCTGTGTGCACTGATCGACCTCGAGGAAGCGCAATCGTCCTAGCCTGGGCGACTACGGTGGAGGTTTGGTCGTCTTGTCGGATACTCCGCCAGCAAGCGCATTAAATGTGGTCACTCTGTCATTGTGAGCGACCAAAAAAGCCGAAGCCCTGAGCGAAGCGAAGGGGTGGCAATCTCACCGTACTTTCACTGCGAGATTGCTTCGGTCGCTGCGCTCCCTCGCAATGACAGGCGAGCGGTCCCACTCCTCGCAAAGGTGCTTTCATTGATACGTCGGCTATAGGTGCAGGGGCTTGATTCTTTATGCTCCGCGAGAGAGACGGAATGCCAGACGTCATGACGCTTGGCGACATCTTGACGCGCCTCACCCGAGAGGGGGAGTTGTACGAAAAGTTCCCTGGCCAGAGGCTTCGGTGCTATTCGTGCGGCCACCGCTGCCTGATTCCGGAGGGGCGAGCGGGCATCTGCAAGGTTCGATTCAACAAGGGAGGAATTCTGTACGTCCCGACTGGCTACGTGGGTGCACTCCAGTGCGATCCGGTGGAGAAGAAGCCGTTCTTCCATGCCCTCCCGGGGTCACTCGCTCTGAGCTTCGGCATGCTCGGATGTGACCTGAAGTGTTCTTACTGTCAGAATTGGCTCACGTCGCAGGCCCTGCGCGATCCTGAGGCTCAGAGCCCGCCGCAATTGGTGTCGGCAGAGCACCTGGTGCAGGCGGCTGAACACTACGGCGCACCGATCATCGCCAGCACCTACAACGAGCCGCTGATCACAAGTGAGTGGGCCGTTGAGGTCTTCCGCTTGACCAAACAGCGCGGCCTGAAGACCGCGTACATCAGCAACGGAAACGGCACGCCCCAAGTGATCGAATACCTGAAGCCCTGGGTGGACCTGTACAAGGTCGATCTGAAGGGGTTCAACGATGTGAACTACCGGACACTGGGCGGGATGCTGCAGAACGTCCTGGACACCATCAAGCTGCTCGTGGAGAAGCAGTTCTGGGTCGAGATCGTCACGCTGGTCATCCCTGGATTCAACGACTCGGACGTGGAGCTGACCCAGATCGCCGAGTTTCTGGCCTCGGTTTCCCTTGACCTCCCGTGGCATGTCACGGCATTTCACCAGGATTACAAGATGCGAGACCACGCCAACACGGCGGCCAGCACCTTGCTGCGGGCGGCCGAGATCGGGAAACGGGCTGGTCTCCGCTACGTCTATGCCGGGAACCTCCCCGGCCGCGTTGGCATCTACGAGAACACGTACTGCCCGTCCTGCCAGATGTTGCTCATCGAGCGGTACGGCTATACGATCCTCAAGAAGGTCCTGGAAGATGGCGCCTGCCCGGATTGCCATACCCTCATCCCCGGCGTTTGGAATTAGATCGACCGGACCCATACCCTCACAAGGTCATTGCAAGCGGTTGAGAGGGGCGAAGCAATCGCATTCTTCTTAAGATTCGCAAAAGGTGCCCCGACAGGCAGACCTGCGGAAGACACGGTCTTCGGCAGACGCGGGGCCAAAGGAGGGAGCACATGAAAGAGCCCATCGGTTTTGTTGGCTTGGGAAACATGGGGGAGCCCATGGCCACCAATCTCTTGAAGGCGGGCTACGCGCTTCGCCTCTACAACCGGACACCCTCCAAGGCGACATCAGTGGTGAGTCAAGGCGCAACGCTGGTGTCCCACCTAAGGGATGTCGCTGACCCAGGGGGGACTGTCATTACGATGGTGTCTGATGACCGCGCGCTGGAGGACGTTGTAGCCGGTGATAAAGGTTTGCTGGAGCGGTTGGGGCGCGGCGGGATCCACCTGTCGATGAGTACCGTGTCGCCAGCCACGTCTCGCACACTCGCCGAGAATCATCAGCGGCACGGAGTGGTGTACTTGGCGGCGCCGGTCTTCGGTCGGCCGGAGGCTGCGGCGGCGCGGAAGTTGTGGATCTGCCTCTCGGGACCCAAGCCAGCCAAGGAACGTGTGCAGCCGATGCTGAGCGCGCTTGGCCAGGCCGTGTTCGATTTTGGGGAGGACCCGGGGGCGGCCAATGTCGTCAAGCTGTCTGGTAACTTCCTGATCGCTTCGGCCATAGAGGCGATGGCCGAGGCCATGACCTTGGCGGAGAAGAACGGCATTGATCGCGCCAGGCTCATAGATATGGTGGCTCAGACCATGTTTGCCTGCCCCATCTATCAGAACTATGGGAAGGCAGTCGCGCAGGAGGACTACATGCCGGCCCGCTTCAGGCTGTTCCTTGGACTGAAGGATATCGACTTGGTCTTGCAGACGGCAGCCGCCAGCAAGACGCCTATGCCGCTGGCCAGCATGTTGCACGACCGGTTCATTTCCGCCATGGCCAAGGGTCGCGAAGAGCTGGACTGGGCAGCATTTGCGCTAGGCGCTTGGGAAGACGCAGGACTTCACCGACATCCGCATCACACAGAAAAGGGCAAGTAAGAAAAGAGCACATGAGATGATTCAGGTGCGATGGGGGAACGAGCGGGGACACACGGAACGTGACTGGCTGAACAGCTATCACTCGTTTTCGTTCGGGGACTATTATGATCCACAGCACATGGGGTTTCGCCATCTTCGCGTGATCAACGAAGACTGGGTGAAGCCGGGTGGGGGCTTTCCGACTCACTCCCACCGGGATATGGAAATTCTCACCTATGTGTTGGAGGGCGCACTGGAGCACAAGGACAGCCTGGGCAACGGCTCGGCCATCCGTCCGGGTGAGGTGCAACGCATGAGCGCAGGCACCGGAATCAGTCATAGCGAGTATAATCATTCACAGGCCGAGCCCGTGCACCTCCTGCAAATTTGGATCTTGCCGGACAAGAGGGGTCTTGAGCCCAGTTATGAACAGCATTCATTCATAGGAGAAGCAAGATCTGGCACATGGCAACTGATTGCTGCCAAAGGTGGGCGTGATGGTGCGGTGAGCGTGCATCAGGACGTTGACGTGTTCGTTGCGCGGCTGGCTCCTGGAGGGCAAGTCTCGCATCGGTTGAAGCCGGGTCGGCACGTCTGGGTGCAGGTGGCGCGGGGTGCCGTCGTGCTCAATGGAACGTCGCTGAGGCAGGCCGATGGTGCTGCGGTCACCGCCGAAGCGATTCTGGAATTCGGTGCGAACGATATGTCGGAAATCCTGCTGTTCGATCTTGCGTGATGGTCCGTAGCGCCAACCAGGACTTCTCTGGCGCACATGTACCCGACGCTGGCGCTTCAGATCGTGCCGAAGGAATCAACGGCCAATGTGGGTGAGTAGCGCTGGACGAAACATCTCTCTTCGCCTATAGGTCTCGCGTCATGCGCAGCCAGTCGACCACTCGCGGCTCCAGCTTGGGGTGAGAGCTGGCGTGGGTGTTGCCGGCCAAACGGGTTCGAGGGTGCCATCCTCCGCCTCAAGACCGATCTTCCGGCCGCTGTCTACGAATGAGATGAATCACCTGGGCCCGTCCCCTTTGCGTGAGTTTTTCGTGGTGACCGGCGCGAAGGATCGGCTACAATTGGTCGGCGTCGCCAGTGTTGGCCTTCTTCGACCGGCGCGAGTTCTGAGCGCGGAGGCGTAAGATGTTCGAGAAGTTCGTCAGGATTCGACCCCATCTCAGA
>JBGPUH010000098.1:0-8156 GCA_041491025.1 Methylomirabilis sp. (SeqCode) | reverse complement strand
GAAGTGAAATCTTCCTCACAGAATATGCCTGCCTTCACACAAGAGCTGCCCATCCTATTCGTGTTCAGAGGCGATCGTCACTGCGAGCGTTCTGTCGTTGGATTTCATTCTGCGCCGGGCTGTGTATTCGGGCTGAAGTCTACCCGAAAGGAGGTCAAAGATGGAGGTGACGGAGGCGCAACTCTTTGCTCGTCTCAGGGAGGAGAATCCGGACTTCCGACGGCTGGCTGAGAAGCATCGGGAGTTCGATCTGAAGATCAGCGAATTCGACCGGATTTACTACCTGACGAGCGAGCAAGAGCGAAAACGGAAGGAGCTGCAGAAGCTGAAGCTGAGAATCAAGGACGAGATGTACCATATTATGCGGCAGTACCGACACGGGCACGCCACGGCCGCGACAGAAAAATGAAGCGGCTGAGTCACGTCGATCGGCACGGCCGAGCCCGCATGGTTGATATTAGCGAGAAGGACGAGACCAAGCGGGAGGCTGTGGCCAGAGGCGTGATCACGATGCAACCCGCGACCCTCCGCATGATCCAGAAGGGGATCGTTCCCAAAGGCGATGTCCTGGCTGCCGCCAGGCTTGCCGGGGTCATGGCGGCGAAAAGGGTACCCGACCTCATCCCACTCTGTCATCCTCTCCTGCTCTCCAGCGCCGAAGTCGAGTTCACGCCGATCGAGAAGTCAGGCCGCCTTGACATCGAATCACGGATCAAGATCACGGGACGGACCGGGGCGGAGATGGAGGCGCTCACTGCCGTGGCCATGGCAGCCCTGACCGTCTACGACATGTGTAAAGCGGTGGACAAGGAGATGGTGATCGGCTCGATCCGTCTGGTTGCCAAAAAGGGGGGGAAGAGCGGGACGTATCGTCGGCCCGGCGAGAACGGAGCCGGACCCACATAGGCCCCGGTAAAGGATCGGTGGCCCCGACTCACAACCCGGTGTCTCAGGATGTCTTCGGAACCAGCGACCGCATTCATTTATTCTCCACGGTACCTGGAGTTCGACTACGGGCCGGGGCACCCTCTTCGCAACGAGCGACTTGCACTGACCTATGACCTGATCAGCTCCTGTGGCTTGCTCGCCCTTCCATCTACTCGCTGCCTCGAACCCGAACCCGCCACTGACGACGAACTCCTCATCTTTCTACGGCCCGACTATTTGAAGATTCTCAAGGCGGTTGATGCAGGGCAGACCCCTGCAGCGGCGTTGCATTACGGTCTGGGGACCCCCGACAACCCGATCTCGCCGGGAATCTTCCGGTGGTCCGCGCTGGTGGCCGGCGCCTCGCTGCTCGCGATGCGCCTTGTGGAATCGGGCGAGGTCAGGCGGGCGTTCAATATCGCTGGTGGGCTTCACCACGCCGGACCGGGGAAGGCGTCCGGGTTTTGCTACATCAATGATGCCGCCCTGCTCATCGCCGATCTCTGCCGGCGCGGGCATCGAGTCGCCTACGTGGATATCGACGTGCATCACGGCGATGGCGTCCAGTGGGCCTTCTACGACACTGACCAAGTCCTGACCCTTTCAATCCATGAGACCGGCAGCACGCTTTTTCCCGGCACCGGGTTCGTGAATGAACTCGGCGAAGGGAAGGGGGAAGGCTACTCGGTGAATGTGCCCCTGCCGCCTTCGGCAGACGACGAGATCTTCCTCTGGGGCTTCAACGAGGTGATCCCACCCCTTGTAAAGGCCTTCCGACCAGACATCCTCGTCACCCAACTCGGGATCGACTCGCACCAGACCGATCCCCTATCCCACGTTGGGATCAGCCTCACCGCATTCGTCGAGATGGTGCGTCGGCTGAAGGAGTTGTGCGGGCGTTGGGTGGCGCTGGGTGGAGGAGGATATGACCTGAGAAATGTCCCTCGCGCATGGGCTGCAGCCTGGGCCATCATGAATGATCGTGAACCGCCGGCCTTGCTCCCGGAATCCTTTCTGGTCCGACACAAGGAGGTCGGGTTCACAGACGCGGCATTCATGGATGCCCCCGCCGTCACGAATGGTTCAACCAAGGCGCGGGCTTGGGAGGAAGTGCGGGAAGAGGTGGGGCGCCTGAAGCGGTTGGTTTTTCCGCGGCATGGCATGTGACATTGGGCTATCATCGGTGGGGGGCCTATGGCGTATGGGCTAGTGGGAAGACAGCATGACAGCAGCGAAGCGCTGGGGTAAAGGAGCAGGGGAGCAACGGTCTTCGGTCTGGCAGGAGGCGGCCAATGGCATTCGAGGATAAGGCTTTGACGTGCGTCGATTGCGGGCAGCAGTTTACGTTTACCGCGGGCGAGCAGGAGTTTTATGCGCAGAAAGGATTCATGAACGAGCCGAAACGGTGCAAGAGCTGTAAGGCGGTGCGCAAGGGGATGGGCGGTCCTGGAGGCTCCCGCGAGGAGCACGAGGTCGTCTGTTCAGCGTGCGGCCAGAAAACCACTGTTCCCTTCAGACCTATACTGGATAAACCGGTTTTCTGTAAGCCGTGCTTTGTGGCCAAGCGGTCGGCGACCCCGGGGGATATTCGGATCTGAAGACGTCGCCGTTCGAGCCTTGTGCAAAGGGCCGGGCTGCCGCGTGACTGCCCGGCCCTTTGCCTTCCATTGAGTCGCGATCTCGCAGTTGAATCGACCGAGGAAGTATGGTACCGTCACGGGCGCATGCCGGTTACCGAGTGCGAGCTCTTGCAAGCCGATGGCGCCTGTCTTGAGCTCTGTCGAAGGAATCAAGGGAATGGCATCCATGGACAGTCGAACACGATTCCTGCTGAGGCAACTCCCCTCGGTGGATGAGCTGCTGCAGGAGCCGTCGATCCGAGAGCTGATCCAGACGACGGTCCCCCGCTGGGCGGTTGTGGAGGCCGTGCGGGAGGCGCTGGAGCGCTGGCGGCGGATTGTCGCCGCCGGAGAGTCCGGGTCGGCGCAGGAGGCCAATCCGCCATCTCGGGCTGCGCTCGTTGCGGAGGCGCGTGAGGCCGCACAACGCCTGGATCGGCCGTCCCTTCGGCGCCTTATCAACGCCACGGGTGTGGTGGTCCACACGAACTTAGGGCGGGCGCCGCTGGCCGAGGCCGCCATCGAGCGCATCGTCGAAGTGGCGCGCGGCTACTGCAATCTGGAGTACGACCTTGAGCGGGGGGATCGGGGATCCAGGCAGGCACATGTCGAGTGGCTTCTGTGTCGCCTCACTGCCGCGGAGGCCGCGCTCGCGGTGAACAACAATGCGGCAGCGGTACTGCTAGCCATCAACACGCTTGCCGAGGGGAAGGAGGTCCTTGTTTCCCGCGGGGAACTCGTGGAGATCGGCGACTCGTTCCGGATCCCCGACATCATGCGCCATGCAGGCGGAATCCTGAGGGAGGTTGGGACCACCAACCGGACCTACTTGAGTGACTACGAGCAGGCGGTTGGGGAGGCGAGCGCCGTGCTCCTGAAGGTCCACCCTAGCAACTTTCGAATTCTGGGATTTGCCGCGGACGTGCCGGTGGCCGACCTGGTGAGACTGGGCGATCAACGTGGCCTGCCCGTGGTGGAGGACGTGGGAAGCGGTGCCCTCCTGGATCTCTCGCGGGTCGGGCTTTCCAAGGAGCCGCTGCCCTCGGAGAGCATCCGCGCCGGAGTGGGTCTCGTGACCTTCAGCGGCGACAAGCTGCTCGGCGGTCCGCAGGCGGGTCTGATCGTCGGGAAACGGATGCTGGTCGAGAAGCTCCGCCGCAATCCGCTTGCCCGAGCCGTGCGGATCGACAAGGTGAGCTTGGCCGCGCTGGAGGCGACCCTCCGCCTCTGCCTGGATGAAGGTCGGGCCTTTTCCCGTATCCCGGTGCTCCGAGCGCTCGCCATGCCACTCCACGAGATCGATCAGCGGGCAAGACGCCTCTGCGACCAGATCGCTGCCCTCGCCTCCGGTCATCTCAAGGCCTCGGTCATCGACGGCACGTCCGAAGTCGGCGGGGGTGCGCTACCCCTCGAGGCACTCCCGACGCGTCTGGTTGCCGTGCAGGCCCCCGACCTGACCGCGCAGGCGTTAGAGGAGCGCCTCCGCAGGAGCGACCCGCCGGTGATGGTCCGGATCAAAGACGACCAGGTCCTCCTGGACCCCCGCACAGTCTCGGACGAAGAGCTGGAAGAGCTGGCCAAGCTGGTCGCCTCGGTGGCTACGCCATAGGCGGTGCGGGGCGCGAAGTGCGAGGGCGTCGCGGCTAAGGGTACGATTGTGAGGTAGGGGCAGCAGGTGAGCGGGGTGTTTGTGACCTTCGAGGGTGGCGAGGGGTCGGGGAAGACGACCCAGCTCAAGCTGCTGGCCAATCGATTTCGCGCCTCAGCGGCAGAGGTCATCGAAACCCGGGATCCCGGCGGGACGACCATTGGCAAGGAGATCCGGGACCTGCTGATCGGTCGGGAATCTGCTCCCATGTCCGGGGTCACGGAGCTGTTCCTGTACGAGGCGAGCCGGGCTCAACTTGTCCGAGAGGTGATCACCCCCGCCCTCGCGCGCGGGGCAGTTGTGCTCTGCGACCGTTTCACCGATTCCACGCTGGCCTACCAGGGATTTGGAAGAGGCATCGACCTCACCCCGATCCGACAGTTCAACCATCTGGCCACTGACGGGCTCATCCCGGATTTGACGATCCTGCTCGATCTCGACCCGAGGATCGGGCTAGAGCGATGCACCAGGAGTTTACGTGCCGGGCGGGCCTTTCGAGACAGAATGACGGCGGAGCCGCTGGCGTTTCACCAGCGGGTCAGGGAGGGGTACCTTGCGCTGGCCCGCGAAGAGCCGGAGCGGATCCGGGTGATCGACGCCCGGCTGAGTTTTGCTGAGCTGGAGTCGGCCATGTGGGACGAGTGCACCCGTCTTCAGGATCGGAGGCGTCGTGGGATTTCGTGAGCTGATCGGGCAAGCGCGAGCGGCCCGGTTGCTTCAACGGGGCTTGGCGACCGGCAGAACCCCGCACGCGTATCTCTTCACCGGGCGGGAGGGGATCGGCAAGCGGGCCGCAGCCCTCTCCCTCGCCCAAGCACTCAACTGCCAGCAGGGCGATGCGGTCGAGGACGGGTGCGGCGCGTGCCAGTCTTGCCGCAAGATCGCTAGGGGGCTGCATCCGGACGTGCAGGTGATTGAGCCGGCGGGTGCGACCTTGAAGATCGACCAGGTCCGGGCACTCGAGGCCGATGCTGTCCTTGGTCCGTACGAGGCCAAGCGGAAGGTGTTCATCCTTGACAACGCGGAGAAAATGACGGAGCAGGCCGCCAACGCCCTTCTGAAGACCCTGGAAGAACCGCCCGGCAGGACGGTGATTGTCCTCCTGACCACTACCCCGTCCGCCCTTCCGTCCACGATCGTCTCCAGATGCCAGACAGTCAGCTTCTCCGCAATCCCGCCGGAGACGTTGGAGGCCTTTATCATAGGAAGGGGTGTTGATCGGATCCGAGCCCGGCTGATCGTCTCCTGGAGCGGCGGAAGTATCGGGCGAGCCCTTAGCCAAGAGGCTGCGTCCCTGGCTGAGGCGAGGGATCTTCTCCTCGAAGAGCTTGGGCGGGGACTTCGGGACGGACCGGCCGCCCTGATTGAACTGGCCGAAAAGCTCGCGAAGGATCGGGAAGGCCTCCCGCAGAACTTGGAGGTCCTTTCAGCCTGGCTCCGGGATCTGATGGTCGCGAAGGCATCGGGGCGCCAGGAGTGGCTCGTCAACTTAGATCGAGGCGAGGACGTCGCCCGCCAGGCGGAGGGCCTGACCTTGGACGCCATCCTGGACGGGCTTCGCGCGGTGCACGCCACCATGGCTGGCCTGTCGCGCAACGCGAACCCGCGCTTGTCGCTCGAGGATCTATTTTTCCAGATTCGCGGGGCGGCCTCCTCTGGCCTTTTGAGGGTGTGAGTATGAAAACGGTGCGAATCAGCTTGGGGGAGACCGAACACCAGGAACAGCATTACGACCCCCATGGGATGGATCTGAAGATAGGCGAACAGGTTGTGGTTGAGACCAGATGGGGGCAGGGGCTGGCCCGGATCCTGGCGAGCTTCCCGGCCTTCCCCGATCGTCAGGCAAAGGGGTCGCTGAAGAGCGTCCTCCGCCGGGCGACCTCGGCGGATCTCGCCAACCAGGAACGGATAAGGCTCCTGGAAGTGGAAGCGAGGGCGTTCTGCTCGCGGAAGATCAACGAGCATGGAATGTCGATGAAGCTGGCTGATGTCAAGCCAAGCTTCGACCGGAGCAAGATCACATTTTACTTCTATTCCGAGGAGCGGGTCGATTTTCGGGAGCTGGTGAAAGAGTTGGCCCAGCAGTTCCACACCAGGATCGAGATGCGGCAGATCGGGGCCAGGGACGTGGCCAGCAAGCTGGGTAACGTCGGCCCATGCGGTCGGCAGTTGTGCTGCAAAACCTTCCTGAAGGAGTACGAGCCGATCGCGGTGCGGATGGCGAAGGATCAGAGCCTCTCCCTCAATCCAAGCAAGCTGGCCGGGATGTGCGGTCGGCTGAAGTGCTGCCTTCGCTACGAGCATTCGATGTACGAGGAGCTCAAGCGGAATCTACCCAAGGTCGGTTCCCTGGTCGAGGCGCGGGAGGGACTGGGGATCGTGAAGGCCCGGGACATCCTGGATGAATCGGTGATGGTCCAACTGGAAGACAGCCGGCAGATCAAGGTGAAGGCGGCCGACTTGATCCACCTTGGGCCTCCATTGGACGATGAATCCCCCCGGAAAGGTTGCGGCGGAGGAGGAGGCTGCAGCAGTGGTGGCTGCGGGGCCTCCGGCGCGACGTCCCACGACGACTCATGAGCGACGAGACCTTCTACCTGACCACCCCGATCTACTACGTCAACGCCACGCCGCATCTGGGTCACGCCTACACCACTATCCTGGCTGATACGATGGCCCGCTTCCAGAAGCTCCGGCTGGGGTCTGACCGGGTCTATTTCCTCACCGGCACGGATGAGCACGGCGACAAGATCGCCCAGGCGGCCGCAAAGGCAGGCGAGAGCCCGCAGGCCTATGCCGACCGGATCAGTGGGATTTTTCAGGAGACCTGGAAGCGGCTGGGGCTGACTCCGAACCAGTTCATCCGCACCACCAGCGAGCATCATAAGCGGACCGTCCAGCGGTTCCTGCAGACGATCTACGACTCCGGCGATATCTATTTCGGACAATACGGTGGCCACTACTGCTTCGGCTGCGAGCGTTTCTACACCGAGAAGGAGCTTGAGGACGGAAAGTGCCCCGATCACCAGAAGGAGCCGACCTACATCGAGGAAGAGAATTACTTCTTCCGGATGGGGAAGTATCAGGATTGGCTGATCGACTACATCAACAGGCATCCCGACTTCATCCGCCCGGAACGCTACAAGAATGAGGTCCTGGCCTTCCTGAAGGATTCCCTGGAAGATCTCTGTATCTCCCGCCCTCGCTCACGCCTGACGTGGGGGATCCCGCTCCCCTTCGACGACCGGTTCGTGACCTATGTCTGGTTCGATGCCCTCATCAATTACATCTCCGCCTTAGGCTGGCCTGACGGGGAGGGATTCCGGCATTTCTGGCCGTCGGCCCAGCATCTGATCGCCAAGGACATCCTCAAACCCCATGCCATCTACTGGCCGACCATGCTGAGGGCGGCCGGGATAGAACCGTACCGGCACCTCAACGTCCACGGCTATTGGAAGATCGAAGAATCCAAGATGTCCAAGAGCCTGGGCAAGGTCGTGGCGCCCCTCGAGTTGGCTGACAAGTACGGTCTCGACGCCTTTCGCTACTTCCTGCTGCGGGAGATGACCTTCGGCCTGGATGCCAGCTTCAGCGAGGAGGCGCTCGTGGCCCGGCTGAATGCGGACCTGGCCAACGACCTTGGAAACCTCTACAGCCGAGTTCTGAAGCTGATCCAGCGATACTATGGCGGCAGAATTCCCGAGTGGTCTGATGAAGGGGGGCTTTCTGACGCGACCCGCGCCGCCGTCGGGGATATGACGGCTGCGATGGAGCGCTTTGCGTTCGGCGAGGCGCTGGGGGCCATCTGGAATCTGGTCTCAGCGACGAACAAGTACCTGGTGACCAACGAGCCGTGGAAGCGGGATCCTGCCGATCCTCGAACGAAGAGTGTCCTCTTCACTGCGACCGAGACGCTGCGCAAGATCGCGCTGCTGCTGTCTCCGTTTCTCCCTCAGACGGCG
>JBGPUH010000097.1:0-8175 GCA_041491025.1 Methylomirabilis sp. (SeqCode) | reverse complement strand
GACTCAGAAGCCCGAGGAGGGTAGGTTGCGTGCCTCGCATCCGCAGCCGACCGAGGAACCGATTGCCATCATAGGCATTGGCTGTCGCTTTCCAGGTGGCGCAAACGGCCCTGATGCCTTTTGGCGGCTGCTGTGCGACGGCGTGGATGCGATCACCGAAGTTCCAGCTGATCGTTGGAATATTCATGCTTTTTATGACCCAGAACCGGGAACTCCAGGCAAGACCAATACCTGCCGGGGAGGGTTCGTTGAGGGAATCGACCGGTTCGACGCCAACTTTTTCGGCATCTCTCCGAGAGAGGCCGCACGCATGGACCCGCAGCACCGTCTATTGCTTGAGGTGGCCTGGGAGTCGTTGGAGGACGCCGGGCAGGTTGCTGAGCGCCTTGCAGGTACAAACACAGGTGTCTTTATCGGTATTTCTACGCAGGATTATATGCTCCTTCAGCAGGCTTCCGGTGACAGCATCGACGCTCACACCACCACCGGGTCGGCGATGAGCATTGCGGCCAATCACATTTCCTTCTGCTTGAACCTGCGAGGGCCAAGCATCGCCTTGGATACGGCATGCTCCTCCTCGTTGGTGGCGGTCCATGTGGCCTGTCAAAGTATTTGGCACGATGGCTGCGCCCTTGCCTTGGCTGGAGGAGTGAACGTCCTCATCAACCCTGAGACGTATGTCGGTTTCAGTCGATTGTCCATGCTTTCCCCCGACGGTCGTTGCAAAGCGTTTGATGCCGGCGCGAACGGATTTGTCCGTGGAGAAGGTGCCGGTATCATTGTCTTGAAACGCCTCTCGCAAGCGCTTAAGGATGGCGACCAGATCTACGCGCTGATCCGGGGGAGCGCGGTAAACCAGGATGGTCGCACAAGCGGATTAACCGTCCCGAGTCAATCGGCCCAGGAGGAATTGGTAAGAGAGGCGTGCGTGCGTGCGGGTATTTCGCCCAGTCAGGTGCAGTTTATCGAGGCTCACGGCACCGGCACTTTGGTGGGTGATCCCATTGAAGCGAACGCCTTGGGCGCGGCGCTTGCCGACAACCGTCCGCAGGGAAGCTATTGGAGCATTGGTTCTGTGAAGACGAACATTGGGCACCTGGAAGCGGCCGCGGGGATCGCCGGCCTGATCAAAGTCGCTTTGGCGCTGAAACACCGTATGATTCCGGCGAATCTGCACTTCAACCAGCCGAATCCGGACATTCCATTCGATCACCTGAAATTGCGGGTTCAACGATCCCTGGAACCATGGCCCGAGCAGGATGCTCCGGCCTTTGCAGGCGTGAACTCCTTTGGGTTCGGCGGAACGAACGCGCATGTGGTTCTGCAGGAAGCGCCTCGATCCGGCGGGCCGGCGACGAGACCTGACGAGGGTGTAGCCGTCGATGTGAGATCGGGCGAGGCACTGTTCATCCCCGTATCGGCGCGCAGTTCTGAGGCGCTTCGGGCAATTGCCCGATCATATCGCGATTTTCTCTGTGGCGAAGCGGGCTCTCAGGTGTCTATCGAAGAGATCTGCTGGACCTTAAGTTGTCGGCGAAGCCATCATGACCACAGGTTAGCGATCGTTGCACGTTCCAAAGAAGCGCTGGTCGAACACCTTGAGGCATTCGTAGTGGGAGAGACCCTGGCGGGAATGGCCTCAGGCCGCCTCGTCGCAGATCGATATCCAAGGCTTGCGTTCGTGTTCTCGGGCCAGGGTGCCCAGTGGTGGGCGATGGGCCGCGAGCTCCTGGAGGCGGAGCCTGTGTTCCGACAGATGATTGAAGAGTGCGACGAACTCATGAGTGAGCATGGAAACTGGTCTCTGTTGAAGGAATTGACCGCTGATGAGTCCTGCTCACGTCTGGAGGAGACCGCGATCGCGCAGCCGGCCATCTTCGCTCTCCAGGTGGGCCTTGCGAGATTGTGGCAGTCCTGGGGCATCAAGCCCGATGGGGTTATCGGTCACAGCGTAGGGGAGGTTGCCGCCGCGCATGTCTCTGGAGCGCTCAGCCTGAAGGATGCCATTCGCGTCATCTTCCATCGGGGCCGGTGCATGGACTTTGCGGCGGCACATGGGAGGATGCTCGCGGTAGGGCTGCCCGTCAGCGAGGTCGAAGGTCTCGTGGGGAGGAATGGGGATCGGATTTCGGTCGCGGCCATCAACAGCCCGACCTCGATTACCCTTTCCGGCGAAGGCGAGGCATTAGGGGAGGTTGCTCAGGCCTTGGAGCAAAGGGGGGTCTTCTGCCGTTTCCTGCGAGTCAACTACGCGTTTCACAGCCCCCTGATGGATCCGGTGCGGAGCGACTTGGTCGATTCGTTGCAGGGGATCGAACCTCGAAGCGCCTCCCTGCCGTTCTATTCTACCGTTACCGGCCAGCCTGTAGAAGGAAGCGAACTGGATGCGGATTATTGGTGGCAAACGGTCCGTGCGACAGTCCGGTTTGCGGAAGCGGTCGATGGGCTGCTTCAAGACGGCTACAACGTCTTCCTTGAACTGGCACCGCACCCCGTCCTTTCGAGCTCTGTGACCGAAACCGTCCGTGAGCGAAAAGCGAACGCGGCCGTGCTCCACTCACTTCGTCGCGGGGAAGAGGAACGGAGTTCGATGCTCAAGGGCCTCGGTGCGCTCTACGCTCTTGGCAGCCCCGTCGATTGGAACGGGCTTATCCGGGAACACGGCCGTTTGGTTCGGCTTCCCTCGTATCCTTGGCAGCGGGAGAGTTATTGGAGCGAGGCCGAGGAATCGAAGCGACACAGGATTGGACCACGGGGACACCCCCTTCTCGGCAGGCGCCTGGTCTCTGCATATCCAACCTGGGAGAACAGGGTGGATCTGCGCGTTCTCCGCTACCTGAACGACCACCGCGTGCAGGGCCATGTGCTGTTGACCGCCACCTCATTTCTGGAGATGGCGCTGGCTGCCGCAAGGGAGATGTTCGGCGCAGGTCCTTGCTCGCTGGAGGAAGTCGAGCTTGTGAAAGCTTGCTACCTGGAGCCGAGCGAACCGAAAACGATTCAAATGATCGCGAATGCCAACGAGATGACGTTCAACATCTGTAGCAGGCCGCAGGACGGACACCAGCCATGGAACGAACATGTCAAGGGGAAAATGTATCCTTACCAGGGAAACGGTGGCATCGAGCAGGTGAATCTTGACGAGATCCGGGCTCGTTGCACGGAGGAAGTAGCTGCTGAGGAACTCTACCGCGGATTGAAGGAAGTGGGCCTGGACTACGGCCCCAGCTTCCGAGGCCTCGAACGACTGTGGCTGGGGCAGGGCGAGGCTTTAGGGCATATCCGTGCGCCCGAGACGCTTGAGGGGTCCCTGAGCGAGTACGAAGTTCATCCGGCATTGCTGGATGCGTGTCTTCAGGTTACGGGTAATCTAATCTCTCAAGCGAAATGCGGCACGAAGGGTCCGGGATTGCACATCCCCGTTGAGTTCCGCCAAGTCCGCGTCTACGGACGAACCGCGGGTCGGCTTTGGAGCCACGCTCGTCTCGTCGAGCAGAAAAACAACAGCGTGATGTTCGATGTGCGGGTTACGGATGAAGCCGGCAAGCTGGTTCTGGACATTCGGGGCCTGCGCTCACGGTCAATGGACAGCGGCCGTCACAGTACCGTTGCAGAAGACCTCAGCGAGCTGCTCTATGAGTATGAATGGCAGCTCAAACCGCGCGCGGGTCAGGTAATGGGCTTTCGTGCGGCGAGGCACCTGCCGGGCCCAAGCTGCATTCACGAGAGCACCAAGGTCGAAGCGGAGCGACTCGCTACCGACTTCGGGTTAGTGAAGCAGTTGGAGCGCTTTGAACCCCAAACGGACGCGCTGTATACGGCGTTCATTGTGAAGGCTTTTCGCGAGCTTGGGGTAAATCTTCAGCCGCAGCAACGCCTGACGACCGACAGGCTGGCGCAACGACTTGGCATTGCTTCCCGGCATCGCCGTGTCCTGGATCGTTACGTCGGGATGCTGGAGGCTGATGGAGTGCTGTGTAAGGTTGGCTCGGAGTGGGAGGTATGTCAGGTCCCTGATATGTGTGAAGACCCCGAGCGCGCCTGGCAGAAGCTGTTGCTCTCGAATTCCGCCTTTTACGCAGAATTGATGCTGCTCGGACGGTGTGGCTCGCAGCTTGCGGGGGTTTTGCGCGGGGATGTCGATCCATTGCACCTCATCTTTCCGGATGGATCACTGGCGATCGCAGAGCATCTGTACCAGGATTCACCAGGTCGGCGTTTCGAGAATATGGTCGTCCAGCGGGCGATGACCGCGATACTTGATGGTGCGCGCGAACATCGAACTGTTCGAATTCTGGAGATAGGGGGGGGTACTGGTGGCTTGACGTCGTACGTCCTTCCCAAGCTTCCGGCGGATCGGGCGGAATACGTGTTTACCGATCTCTCCAATCACTTCTTCATCAAAGCCGAGGAAAAGTTCCGGGATTATCCCTTCATCAAGTGCCAGCGTTTGGATATTGAGGCCGACCCGTGTGAGCAAGGCTTCGAGCCGCATTCATTCGACGTCATCCTGGCGTCCTACGTCTTACACGCAACGGCCGACCTGCGCCAAACCCTGACGAACATCAATCGGCTCATTGCTTCTGAAGGAATTCTCGTACTGGTCGAGCAGGTAAGGCCGGTTCGCTGGGTTGAGTTGATATTTGGTTTGACGGAGGGCTGGTTGCGATTTTCTGACAGCGATCTGCGGCCGTCCTACCCCCTATTGCCGCTTTCCAAATGGCGCGAATTGCTGGAGGAGATCGGCTTTACGGACGTTTGCGAGGCGGTCGGCGGCAAGGAGTGTAGGAGCAGTAGCGCCATAATTCTGGCACGCGGCGCTCGTTTCGAGCAGGACGGCCCTCGCCCGGAATCGACTCAAATGGAACCGGTCGAGCGGGGTTGTTGGCTGATTCTTGCCGATCGCGGTGGCCGCGGTCACCAGTTGGCGAACTATCTGAGGTCGCGCGGTGAGCGCTGCGTGACCGTCTTTTCGGGAATCACGTACCAGTGCCTCGATCGGGAGCGTTTCGAAATTTCCACAGGACGTATCGAAGAGATCAGGCGGGTCATCCAGGATGGTCTCGGGCGGGACGGCCCTGCTTGTCGGGGAGTTGTTCATCTCTGGAACCTCGACGCGCCCGCTATGGAAGACACCACGATAGCCTCTCTGGACGAAAGGCTGGTTTCCGGTTGTCTCAGTGTCTTGCATGTGGCGCAGGTGTTAAGTGATGTCGAGGTGTCTAAAGCCCCCCGCCTGTGGGTGGTAACGCGAGGCGCCCAATCGGTTGGAAAGGAACCGGAAGCCACATCGGCCGCGCAGGCCGCCGTGTGGGGCCTTGGCCGCGTCATCGTCAATGAGCTTCCGAAACTTCGGGCCATGATGGTGGACCTTAGCGTCGCGGGCAGCGATGACGAGATACAGTCGCTGTGTGAGGAAATGTTGTTGAACGACGAGGAAGACGAGATCGCATTGCGCGGCGATGCGCGGTACGTCCATCGATTCGTGCGGCTTGGAGACCAGCGTGCCATGAAAGCGAGAAATCTCGTCCGCGCGGGAACCCAACCCTACCGCCTGGAGAGTTCGAGTATCGGCGTTCTTGACAAACTGGCCCTGTGCGCAAGCCGGCGCCGTCTGCCCTGCGCCGGTGAAGTCGAAATTCAGGTTGTGGCGGCGGGGCTGAACTTCAGGGATGTCATGAGTGCCCTCGGCATCCTTCCGGGAGTGCCGGATGGGCCGGTTCCCCTCGGGACTGAGTGTTCCGGCAAGATCGTTGCCGTTGGAGACGGCGTCCATGGTTTAGAGGTAGGCGATGAGGTCCTTGCGAGTGCCCCGTACAGCTTTGGCGCGTTCGTAACGACCCGAAGCGAATTCGTGACTCTCAAGCCGCCGCATCTCAGTTTCGAAGAGGCAGCAACGATTCCACTTGCCTTTCTGACCGTTTCATATGCCCTGGACTATGTTGGCAGGCTCATGGCGGGCGAGCGCATCCTGATTCACTCGGCCACAGGCGGGGTGGGTCTGGCCGCCGTCCAGCTTGCCAAAAGGACGGGTGCCGAGATATTCGCGACAGCGGGCACTCCGGAAAAACGGGATCTACTGCGCTTACTTGGCGTCGAGCATGTGATGGATTCCCGGACCCTGGCCTTCGCTGATCAAGTCCTTGAGGCCACGGACGGACAGGGCGTGGACGTCGTCCTGAACTCGCTTGCGGGATAGGCGATCTCCAAAGGGCTGAGTATTCTCAGGGAGTACGGACGTTTTCTGGAAATCGGGAAGCGAGACATTTACCAGAACAGCCGAATCGGTCTGCGGCCGTTCCGGAAAAATCTGTCGTTTATGGCGATCGATCTCGATCAGGTGCTCCGGGAACGCCCTGCGCTCATCTCCTCGTTGTACCAGGGGTTGGTGGAAAGTTTCTGCGATGGCACGCTCTCACCCCTTCCACATCGCGTATTCCCGATCTCCAACGCCGTGAGCGCGTTCCGCTACATGGCCCAAGCCAAGCACGTCGGGAAGATCGTGATCTCATTGCAGGAGCGCGAATTGCCGATTGTCCGCCCATCGGAGGACGACATCACCTTTCGCAACGATGCCACCCACCTCATCACCGGGGGGCTCGGCGGATTTGGTCTCGCGCTCGCACAGTGGATGGTCGAGCGCGGAGCGCGCCATCTTGTCCTCATGGGAAGGCGTGGCATCCACTCCACCGAGGCTCATGACGCATTGAAAGCGATGCGGGAGGCGGGCGCCGAAGTGGTGGTGGCCAAGGCCGATGTTGCAAGCGAGGAACAGCTCGCGGCCGTGCTTGCCGGGATCGAAGAGTCAATGCCACCGTTGCGAGGTGTGTTCCATGCAGCGATGGTCCTGAACGACCGCGTGTTGCTCAACCTGGATGAAGGAAGCATGCGCGAGGTCTGGGCCCCGAAAGTGAACGGAGCATGGAACCTCCATTCCCAAACATTGAATACACAGTTGGATTTCTTCGTACTGTTTTCGTCAATGGCTTCGGTGTTCGGGATGGGAGGACAGGGCAACTACGCGTCTGCGAACGCGTTCCTCGATTCATTGGCCTATTATCGACGGGCACGGGGCTTACCTGGTACCGCACTCAGTTGGGGACCCATCGGTGAGGTAGGGTGGGTCGCGCGGCACGGGGGCTTTGACAAGCGGTTCGAAACGCAGGGCTTATTGACCTTATCGCCCAGGGAGGCGCTGACGGCGCTGGGCCATCTCCTCAATGGGGCGCCACCCCATGTAGCGATCATACGTGTAGCCTGGCAGCGGACTGCGGTGACCTCACCGCGTTTTGCCCACCTTGTTCGCGAAGAGGGCCAAGATGGTGCTGATGTTAAGAAGAAAGGAGGCTTGGCAATCCGAAGCGCCCTTCTCGCCGCCAAACCTTCCGAGCGCCGCGAGATGATGGAATCGCTGCTGCGTGAACAGGTGGCAAGGGTGCTCGGCGCTTCCCCGGCGAAACTGGACGCGGAGAAGCCCCTCACGCAACTGGGGCTTGATTCTCTCATGGGCTTTGAGCTTCGAAACTGGATCGAAGGCGAACTGCGGTTGAGTCTGCCGATGGTGGAGCTCATGCGCGGCCCCAGCGTGGTGCGGCTCGCTGAATTGTTGGTGAATCAGTTGAGCCAATCGGAATCCGCCCCGTCGGTACCCCCGCCAACTCCCCAGGCGCCGCCGGAACAGGTTCTGGAGAAGGTGGACCAGCTTTCGGATGAGCAAGTGGAGACGTTGCTCCGTGACATGCTGGATGGTACCGCTCCGGTAGCGCAGAAAGAAGGGGAACTCAATAGAGGATGAGTGATTCCACACGATGCGTACCGTAGCTCCTGCGACGCCCTGTCATACCTCCTGGAATCCTCTATCGGAGACCCTCACCATAGGGATCGACGAGGTCCACGTCTGGCGTGCTAGGTTGGACGGGGAGCCCTCGCGGGTGCAGAACCTGCTCTCAACCCTCTCGGGCGATGAAAAAGTAAGGGCCGAGCGTTTCCATTTTCAGAGGGACCGAGAACATTTCATTGTCGCTCGTGGGGCGCTACGCGCCATACTCGGGCGCTACCTGCAAAGAGACCCGACACGTGTACGGTTCTGCTATAGCCCCCACGGGAAGCCCGCATTGGCAATGGAATCATGTGGGGATGGGCTTCGCTTCAACATATCTCACTCTCACGGACTTG
>JBGPUH010000096.1:0-8275 GCA_041491025.1 Methylomirabilis sp. (SeqCode) | reverse complement strand
GGCACTTGCCCGACCAGGAGCGATCCGGCTGCCTGGCCAGAATCACCGCGCCGCAGACCAGCTCGCCGGCGATCCGATGCAGCGTGATGGCGACAAGTCGCTTTTCCATTGTCTCTCGAACGGCGTGGAATCCGGTAATGACGTCCCGAGGATTTCTCAGGCCTGGGGGGCACTTTCGCGCCCGGAAGACCGCTTCAGCCCGCCATTCCCAGAGCGAAAAGGCGGGAGTCCGTGGGCATGTCCCAAGCGGGATCGGTGAGCGTCGGCGGCTACCGTGATCGGGGTGTCTCGCCGCGGCTGACGGCGGTGCTGACGTGGTTGAGTCGGTGGGAGAGGCTCTTGTGTTCTTGCCAGATCCCCGCCGGCAGGCGCTCTCCGAACTGCCCGAAGAACAGGGCCTGTTCTTGCGCCTCTCTGGACCAGGCGTCGCGATCGATGCGCAAGAGCTCCTCCATGGTGCCGGGTGACAGCTTCAGCCCATCCAGATCTAGGGCGTCAGGCGTGGGAATGAACCCGATCGGGGTTTCGACCCCTTTGCCTTGGCCGCGCACCCGCTCCAGGATCCACCTCAGGACACGGATGTTTTCCCCGAAGCCCGGCCAGAGGAAGTTGCCTTTCTCATCCGTCCGAAACCAGTTGACGTGGAAGATGGAAGGAGGATTCGACGCGCGGGACCCCATATCGAGCCAGTGACCGAAGTAGTCGGCCATGTTGTACCCACAGAACGGGATCATCGCCATCGGGTCACGACGGGGGACACCGACAGCCCCCGTGGACGCAGCCGTCGTCTCGGAGGCCATACCGGCCCCGACAAAGACGCCGTGCTGCCAACTGTACGATTGGTAGACGAGAGGCGCCACCCTGGCCCGGCGGCCCCCGAAAATGATCGCCGAGATCGGAACGCCTTCCGGGTCTTCCCACTGTGCCGAGATGGACGGGCACTGCTGGGCGCGAACAGTGAACCGCGAATTGGGGTGGGCCGCCTTCTCCTTCCCCGGTATCCAGCGGTTTCCTCGCCAATCGACGAGGCCGTCGGGCGGAGTCGGGTCCTTCCCCTCCCACCACGGTTCGCCTCCAGGAGTGACGGCCACGTTTGTGAAAATGGTGTTCTGACGGATGGCAGTCATCATGTTGGGATTCGTCTTAGGGCTGGTGCCGGGGGCGACCCCGAAAAATCCGGCCTCCGGGTTGATGGCCCTGAGGCGACCATCGGGCCCGATGTGCATCCACGCGATGTCATCACCCAGGGTCCACACCCTGTAGCCCAGGTGCTCCAGAGAGGAAACCAACATGGCGAGATTCGTCTTGCCGCACGCGCTGGGAAAGGCCGCGACAATATATGTGACCTGCCCTGTCGGGTCTTCCAGCCCCATGATCAAGGTGTGCTCAGCCAGCCACCCCTCCTCTCGCGCCATCCAACTGGCAATGCGGAGGGCATGGCACTTCTTGCCTAGCAGGGCGTTGCCCCCATAGCCCGAGCCGATGCTCCAGATCAGGCGCTGCTCGGGAAAGTGGAGGATAAAGCGGCGGTCTGGACTCAAGTCCCCGAGCGAGTGAAGGCCCGCGACGAAGTTGCCCGATTCACCCAGCCGGTCAAGGGCGACCTTGCCCATGCGGGTCATGAGCCGCATGTTGGCGACGACGTAAGGGCTGTCCGTCACCTCTACGCCGAGCCCGCTGTGGGGCGAGGTGGCGGGTCCCATGATATAGGGCACAACGAACATCGTCCGCCCCTTCATGCTGCCCTCAAAGAGCGGTTCAACGTGCTCGCGGCCCTCCCTTGGCCCCATCCAGTTATTCGTGGGCCCGGCATCCTCTTTGTGCGTCGTGCAGATGAACGTCAGGTGCTCGGTCCGGGCAACGTCCGTTGGATCGCTTCGGTGCAAGTAGCATCCCGGGTAGCTGTTCTGGTTGAGGCGGATCAGGGTGCCATCGCGAAGCATCCCCTCCACCAATTTGTGGTACTCCTCCTCCGAACCGTCGCACCAATGGATCCGGTCCGGGCGAGTCATGCGCGCCACCTGATCCACCCACCGCTCAAGCGCAGCGTTCTCAGACATGTCGTCTCCCTGTTCGCTCGCGTGCCGACACCCGTGCCCCTCTCCCGTCTTACTTACGATGCGCTCTCCCGCCTGCCCCTGATAAAGCGGCAAGTGGCTCCCCGGGTAGGGCTCGAACCTACAACCTAGCGGTTAACAGCCGCTCGCTCCACCATTGAGCTACCGGGGAATGGTGGCTAGAATAGCGATTAGTATAACGCTGTGATCCGGCGACGGCAACGACTTTTCTGGGACTTCAGCAATCCCGTCAGACTTCCCGGCGTCCCTCCAGAGACTTCGAGAGGGTCACCTCGTCGGCGTACTCCAGATCGCCTCCCACCGGCAGCCCCCTGGCGATTCGAGTGACTCGCACGGCAAATGGTTTTAGCAGGCGCGAGAGGTACATGGCCGTCGCCTCGCCCTCCACATTCGGATTGGTTGCCAGGATGACCTCTTTTACTCCTTCTGCCTCCAGGCGCGGTAGGAGTGCCTTGGCCGTCAACGCTTCGGGGCCTCGGCCGTCCAGGGGCGAAAGGGAGCCACCCAGCACGTGGTATCTCCCCCTGAAACTCCCTGTCTTCTCGATGGCCCAGAGGTCATTCGTCTCCTCCACAACGCAGAGCATCGATCCGTCCCGACTCGGGTCGGCGCAGATATTACACCGGTCGTCCTCGGAGATGTTGAAACAGACGCTACAGCTTTGCGTCCGCTCCTTGAGATCCATGATCGCTTGAGCCAGTGCCTGGACTTCGTCCTTGGACGCCTTCAGGAGGTGAAACGTCAGGCGCTGGGCGCTCTTGGGACCGATGCCAGGAAGGCGGACCAACTCGCCGACCAGCCTGGCCAGGCTAGGAGCATAGCGGGACACGGAGCGCTCTACAACAGCCCGGGCGGCAAGCCGAGCCCCCCCGTCAGCCGGCCCATCTCCTGGGCGAGCAGCTCGCGGGATTTCCGGAGCGCGTCGTTCGCCGCGGCCACAATCAGGTCCTGGAGCATCTCCAGATCGTCTGGCCCGGCGACCTCGCGGTCGATCTTCATCTCGACCACTTCGCCCCGACCATTACACACGACCGTGACCATCCCGCCACCCGCGGTCCCTTCAACCCGCTTCGCCGCGGCCTCTTCCTGAATCTTTTCCATCTCCGCCTTCATTCGCTGCGCCTGCTTGACCAGATTTCCAAGGTTCTTCATCTTACCCTCGCTCGCCGATCGCATCCTGCCCGGGCTCTTTCTCGCTCACTCGAATGACCTCTCCGCCGAAGAGCTCCACAGCCTTTTGCACCAAGGGATGACGCCGAGGCGACTCCTGGTCGGACGGTGTCACCGACCGCTCGGGGCTGGCCGTCTCTCTGGGCCGGGGCATCGAGGGCTGTATCGGCTCGCCCTGGCCTGTGGTGAGCTGCGTCGAACCACTCACCCCAGGTGGAATGGATCGGTTCTGAAATCGAAACTCGACCCTCAGGTGCCGCCCAAAGACCTCGGCCGCGGCGGCGGCCATGAGCCGCCGGTTGTCGGCATCATCCAGCGTCGATCGCGCAAAGGGTGTGCCGTTGTCGAGCGTCACGATCAGCGTCTCGCTCTCCACCTGCACCCCTTTCGCCTCTTCGAGAAGGGCGGCGAGAGACCGCTTCTTCCCCTCCAGGACCCGCTTGATCCGGGCCCAGCCTTCTTGCGGATCAGGGGCACTGGTTGACGGGGGAGGGGAGGGCGATGCCTCCGCGGGCGGTCGGTCTTGCAGCAAGGTCCTCTTCTCCGGCGCCGTGGTGGGCTCCTCGGAGTCGCCCGTAAACAGTCGCCGACGGACCGCCGGGAGCGGCGCCATCTCCTCAGCCGCCGCGGTGGGGGCAGCGGCGAACAGTGGCAGCTCTGACGGGGGTGGGGTTGGAGCGGCAGCCCTCGGCCCAGCCAACAGCCGTTCCTCCAACGCCGACAGGCGCTGCAGGAGCGTCTCGAGGGATTGGAGAGACCGGGCCTCTGTCGCCTCGACCAGGGCCATCTCCAAGACGAACCGGGGATGGGGAGCCCGTCGCATCTCGAATTCGGCGCGGCTCAGGACTTGAAAGATCGTTTCGAGGTCCGCGAGCGTGAAGGCCTGGGCCTGCGAGCGAATCGTGTCGGGCGGCACTCGGCTGGCCTGAAGCAATGGGGCGGGGTCTTTGATCGCTTTGGTCACCATCAGGTCCCGCAGGTGCGCCAGCATCTCCTGGCAGAACCGCTGCAGGTCGTATCCCCTGACGCTGAGCGCCTCGACCAGCCCCAGGGCCTTGCCGCTGTCCCGCTCGATGATGGCCTGGGCGGCTTGCGCCAGCACCTCCCCTTCCACCAGCCCCAGCACGGCCCCGACATCGTTCTCACTTACCTCGGCGCCACTATAGGCGATCACCTGGTCCAGGAGGCTCTGCGCATCGCGGAGGCTTCCTTCCGCGGCGCGGGCAATCGCCTTCATCGCCCCGTCCGCAACAGTCGCCCGCTCATCGCGGGCGATCTCCCGAAGTCGCTCCTCGATTTCCCCCTGTCCCAGCTTCCGGAAGTCGTGGCGCTGGCAGCGGGAGAGAATGGTGGACGGGATCTTGTGCGCATCGGTTGTCGCGAGGATGAAGACCACCCCCGGGGGCGGCTCCTCGAGCGTCTTCAGCAGGGCATTGAAGGCCGGCTCGGTCAGCATGTGGACTTCGTCGATAATGATCACCTTGAATTTCTGGCGCGACGGCGCATACCGAACATTCTCGCGGAGCTCCCGGACCTCATCGATCCCGCGATTGGAGGCGCCGTCGATCTCCATGCAGTCGATCGATCGTCCCTCTGCGATCTCTTTGCAGGTTGTGCATTGATTGCATGGGTCGGGCGTGCGGCCCCGCTCGCAGTTGAGGGCCTTTGCCAGGATGCGGGCGGTCGTCGTCTTGCCGACCCCGCGCGGGCCTGCAAAGAGAAGGGCGTGGGCGATGCGGTCCTTGGCAAGGGCGTTCTTCAGGGTCTGCGTGACCGGCCGCTGGCCCACCACCTCATCAAAGCTCTGGGGCCGCCATCGCCTCGCGAGCACTAAGTAGGACATGTCAAATCCGGGGCATAGGGTTGAGGGTATGGGGTTTAGGGGGAAGGGCCCTGCTCTATCCTGGACCCTCCTCCCTAAACCCTGGGTTTCTTGGCCGTGCACCCACCGTCGATCGCCGCCTTCGGGCTGTACCGGCGACCGAAGCTCCGGCCGAGCTTCCCCGCGGCACAGGAGTCCGTCTGTTTACCGCTGCTTCCTTCCGGACCTGGCGGGGTTGACAAACTCTCCTTGCGCGGGACCCGACCATCATCGCTCCGACCGCAGGCCAATACTCAAAGACTTAAGACCTCGGGCGGGAGTTCGATCCCGCTAGAGCGGATTGCGGGTACAGGGCACCGCTACCTCCCCATCTAGCACGGCCAAGGTTGCTGGAAAGGGCTGCCCGATCCATCCCGCCGATGGGGCCCGACCCCTCCCGTGTCATGACTGCTCGTTCCGCTTCGTGTCGCCCCCAATCAGCTCCTTGACGTATTCCGCGATCCCCCGATCGATCGGATACCTCGGATCATATCCGAGCTCCGCTCGCGCGAGAGCCACGTCGGCCTCGGTGTGCGGTTGATAGAATGAGTACGGGTTATCGAAGTAGTCAGGCTCTTCGTCCGTCCCGAGGCCTTTGTTCAGCAGGGCGACGACCTCGTTAAAAGAGGTGGCCCGTCCCGAGCCGACGTTATACACGCCGCTACGAGTGGCCTCAGCGGCCATCACCGTCGCCTCCACCACGTCCTTGATATACACGAAGTCCCGCTTCTGCTCCCCGTACTTGAAGATCCGTGGCCGCTTGCCCGCTCGGATCTGCCCCGCCAACTGGTAGATCATGCTGGATGCGGCTCCCTTGTGGGCTTCGCCCGGCCCGTACACATTAAAGTACCGGAGTCCAACAATCCTGAAGTTCCGCGATGTGGCGGCGTACCGCCTGGCGAGATTTTCCACAAGCACCTTCGAAAAGCCATAGACGTTGGCTGGGCGGGCAGGTTGGTCCTCGGGCATGTGGCCCGAGCGGCAGACGCCGTAGATGGCCGCTGAAGACGCAAAGACGAGCGGCGTCCCTGAGAGGCGCGCGAACTCCGCCGTCCGGCGAAATCCTTCCACGTTATTGAAGATCATCTGCCGTGGATCGGCAACGGTGGTATCGGTAATGGAGGCCAGGTGGAATATCGCCTGAAATTCGCCCGGCCGGAATCGCGCGCACAGGTCCATCGACGCGAGATCCTGAGCGACCAGATCGCCGCGGAGGCCGACCAGATTGCTGAACTCGCCGGAGCGGAAATCGTCGATGATCGTCGTGCGGATACCCGGGTATCGCCTTTCCAGCTCCAGGGCAAGATTCGAGCCGATAAACCCGGCGCCGCCAGTGATCAATACGCTCTGCATGTTTAGAGTTTCGCGTTTCGGCTTTTGGGTTTTGACCTTCCGAACGCCAAGCTGTTTCTATTTCTACTTCGCCCCTTTGATACCCGGTTGGCACACATAACTCAGTGCTTCGCGGTTACGGGTGTCGCGTTGACCCGAAACCCCACACTCGAAACCCGAAACCTGTTTGTGTGGCGTGGCGGAGAGGCCGGGATTCGAACCCGGGGCGGGGTTTCCCCCACACACGCTCTCCAGGCGTGCCAGTTAAACCGCTCCTGCACCTCTCCGCGTCTAGAGTTTCGCGTTTCGGGTTTTGGGTTTTGGGTTTTGGGTTTTGAGCTTCCGAACGTCAGGTCCCTTCTATTTCGCTCCCTTGATACCCGACTGGCACACATGATTCAGTGCTTCGCGGTTACGGGTGTCGCGTTGACCCGAAACCCCACACTCGAAACCCGAAACCTGTTTGTGTGGCGTGGCGGAGAGGGAGGGATTCGAACCCCCGGAGCAGTTACCCGCTCAGCGGTTTTCGAGACCGCCCGATTCAGCCACTCTCGCACCTCTCCATCTCCTACAACAGGCCTTTGCTCCCAGGATGGAAGAGCCGGCCCGAGGGCCCTGGGCTACGATGGCTGCGCTCCTGTTCGGCGCCCGAAGGGTCGGTCAGCCGTTCGCGAACCAATAGGTGAGCACCCCGAGCCCGATCGTGATCCACCAAAGGACGAGCAGCGTCCGCATCCACGCGCTGTAGTTCTGGAAGCGGAATCGCCGGGGGATCACGGCTGTCCCGGCGACCAGGACGACGTACACGCCGAGCAGCAAGACGACGCTGCCGAGCGCTGCGTGGGCCACCACCGCAACAGTGGTTCGGTTGGCGATGCCACGGGCAAGATCGGGAACGTAGACCTCACGGAACGACGGCCACATCCAGACCAGGGTCATACCGATGGCCAGGATGAGCGCGGACGCTTGACAGGCTCCGTGAGCGCGATACAAGCCGCGACGCGCAAGCGCCATGCCGATCAGGAGCAGGAGGCCGAGGCCGATCTGGACCAGCAGGTTCAGATCGCCGCCAAATGTGGCGCCACGACCAAGAAATCCTTCACCGAACATGACGCCGGACTCTATGGGCCCAGCAGGTGATTCCCAAGCTGCCTCAACTTACCTGTCGGCGGAGGAATATGGCGGAGAGGCCGGGATTCGAACCCGGGCTGCACCTTACGGCACAGACTCGCTTAGCAGGCGAGCACCTTCGGCCACTCGGTCACCTCTCCGTGAAAAAGCTAGGGGTTAGGATTTAGGGCATAGGGCCTAGTGATCCCCCTCCTAAACCCTACACCCTCTACCCTATACCCTGGTCTCCCTGGTGGCGGAGGGGGTAGGATTCGAACCCACGAGGCTTTCGCCTATCCCGTTTCAAGCGGGACGCCTTCAACCGCTCGGCCACCCCTCCATGTAAATACAGGGTGGAGGATCTAGGGTGTAGGGTTCACTGATCCCTCTATACCCTATACGCTAAACCCCATACCCTGTTCTATGTGATGCGATCGAGCCCGCCCATATAGGGCTGAAGCGCCTCCGGGATGCCGACGCTGGCATCGGCTTCCTGGTAGTTCTCCAGGATTGCCAGCCAGGTCCGCCCGATGGCCACCCCCGACCCGTTCAGCGTGTGCACGAACCGCGGCGCCGACTTGGGCGAGGGTCGGTATCGAATGCTGGCTCGCCTCGCCTGAAACGCCTCGCAGTTGCTGATCGACGAGACCTCTCGGTACGCCCCTTGGCTCGGGATCCAGATCTCGATGTCATAGGTCTTTGCGGCGGCAAAGCCCAGGTCGGC
>JBGPUH010000095.1:0-8395 GCA_041491025.1 Methylomirabilis sp. (SeqCode) | reverse complement strand
TTCAAAGAGCGCCGCTACCAGGCCTTCCATCGTCGAAAGGACGTCTTCCCGATCCACAAACGACATCTCGATGTCGATCTGGGTGAACTCCGGCTGCCGGTCGGCCCGGAGGTCCTCGTCCCGGAAGCACTTGACGATCTGATAGTACCTGTCAAAGCCCGCGACCATCAGGAGTTGCTTAAAGAGCTGGGGCGATTGTGGCAGGGCGTAGAACTGCCCAGGGTTCAGCCGGCTTGGGACCAGGTAATCCCGGGCCCCCTCGGGTGTGCTTTTGGTGAGAACAGGGGTCTCTACCTCGACAAAGCCGTGCCCGTCTAGGTACCCTCTCACCGCTTGGTAGGCTTTGTGCCGCAGGCGCAGGTTGCGCAGCATCGAGGGCCGGCGGAGGTCGAGGTACCGGTACGTCAGTCGAATCTCCTCAGCCACGTCGGTCTGCTCCTCGATCGGAAAGACCGGTGGCTTGGCTTCACTGAGGATCCACGCCTGCTGAACGGCGACCTCGATTGCCCCGGTCGGCAGCGTAGCGTTTTCGGCTCCGGGCGGGCGAGAACGGACGATGCCACTGAGCGCCACCACGAATTCGGAGCGCATCCGTCTCGCCACCTCGTGGGCCTCTGGGTGGGACTCGGGGTTGAAGACCGTCTGCACGACCCCCTCACGGTCCCTGAGATCGACGAAGATGAGACCACCGTGGTCACGCCGCCGGTGCACCCATCCCATCAGCACCACCTGCCGGCCCAGGTGGCCCTCACGCAACTCTCCGCAGTAGTCGGTCCGTGAAAGGCGCTCCATCCTACCCTGCCCTCTCCCCTTCCAGCTCTAAGAGGCGCGAGACGACATGATCCAGAGAAACGGATTGCTCCTCGGCCTTTGCCATATCCCGCAGCGTCGCGTGACCCTTTGCAAGCTCATCCTCGCCCAAGATCAGGCAGTAGCGGACCCGGTCTTTATTGGCCTGACGCATCTGGCCCTTCAGGCTTCTCCCTTCGAGGTCGATCAATCCGCGTACCCCACGACGACGCAGCTCCTGCAGCAGCAGCATTCCGGTTCTGTGCGCCTCCTGCCCTATCGTGGCGACGTACACCCCGTCAAGCGAGGTCTGCGCGTCTGCCTCCGCTGGAATCGACGCCATCACCCGCTCCAGGCCGATGGCGAACCCGATCCCCGGGGTGGAGGGCCCGCCCATCACCTCAATCAGGCCGTCGTATCGTCCACCGCCAGCCAGCGCATTCTGAGCCCCGAGGCGAGGATTCACTACTTCAAAGGCAGTACGAGTATAGTAATCAAGGCCACGAACCAGCCGGTCGTCAATGGTGTACGGGATTTTCAGCAAATCCAACAGGCTCCGAACCTGGGCAAAGTGGTCGGCGCACGCCTCGCACAGGCTCTCGAGCGGCTTTGGCGCCTCCGCCACCAGCCGCTGGCATCCCTCCTGTTTACAGTCCAGGATCCGGAGCGGATTCCGTTGGAGCCTTCCCTGGCAATCCGCGCAGAGCTGAGACGCTCGATCCCGCATATAGCGGAGGATGCCATCTCGGATCTCCGGCCGGCACGCGACATCACCGATCGAGTTGAGGCGCAACTCCAGCCCGGGGATTCGGAACCCCTCCACCATGAGCTCCCACAATAGATCAATGACCTCCGCATCAACCGCCGGCTGGTGAGACCCGATGGCCTCCACACCGATCTGGTGGAACTGCCGGTATCGCCCCGATTGTGGCCGCTCCCGGCGAAACATCGGGCCAAGATAGTAGACCTTCACGAGGGCCGACTGAGCGGCCATCTGATGCTCCAGGTAGGCTCGGACAACTGGCGCCGTGGCTTCAGGCCGAAGCGTGAGGCTCTCCTGGCCCTGGTCGGTGAAGGTGTACATCTCCTTCTCCACGATGTCGGTCCCCTCGCCGATGCCGCGAATGAACACCTCTGTCCGCTCGAAGACGGGGGTACGGATTTCCGCATACCCGTATCGTCGAAGGGCCGCACGGGCCACTTCTTCTATCCGCTGCCACTTGGAGGACTCCCTGGGCAAGATGTCTGGGGCGCCCCGCACACCCTTGAGTTTGACCATATCAGCTATCCGCGTTCAGCGATCAGCGCTCAGCAAAAAGCTGACTGATGTTAGCTGACGGCTGAACGCTACCTTACAATTGTCGGGAACACAGCCCAGATAGGCAACAAACAAGGCGGGCCTAATTGACCGACTTCCGGTCAAAACGGTGGGTTGATTCGATGAAGCGGACAGTCGCAGAGCTGGAGTGCATCACGAGTGAGTGTGTCCTGGCCCCGCCGCCAAAAAAGCGGACCCCTTTCAGGAGGTCACCGTCGGTCACCCCGGTCGCGGCGAACATGATGTCTCGCTCTTCCCCGCCGGCCAGATCGGAGATTCTGAAGACCTTGTCCAGGTCGCGGATGCCCATCCTCAGCGCTCGCTCCGCCTCCTCTTCCGTCCGCGGCTTCAGGCGACCCTGCATGTCGCCTCCGAGACATTGGAGCGCGGTCGCGGCGAGCACACCTTCTCGTGCCCCGCCGACACCCATGAGGACATCAACGCCCGTCTCCTCGAACGCCACAGCGACGGCGGCCGAGAGGTCCCCGTCCTGGATGAGTTTGATGCGTGCACCGATCTCGCGAACCTGCCTGATCAGATCGGCATGACGGGGTCGGTCGAGGATCACCACCGTCAGGTCTTCGACATAACATTTCATCGCCTCGGCGATGGCGAGGAGATTTTTCTCCGGAGGTGCGGTGATGTCGATCACCCCGGCCGCTTTGGGCCCCACGGCGATCTTTTCCATATAGACATCCGGCACCTGAAGCAGCGATCCCTTGTCGGCGACGGCGATGACGGAGATGGCGTTCGGCCGACCTTGGGCCACGATCACGCCGCTCTCAACGGCATCAAGCGCAACGTCCACTTCAGGGGGGCCACGGTGGCCAAGGACCTCTCCGATGTAGAGGGTTGGCGCCTTCTCCCGCTCACCCTCGCCGATGACCACAGTGCCCGTGAAGCTCACGCCATCGAAGGCACGGCGCATTGCGTCAATCGCAGCTTGCTCGCCCGCGCTCGCATTGCCTATCCCCATCCACCGGGCTGAGGAGAGCGCAGCGCCTTCGGTCACCCGAACCAGTTCAAGAGCCAAGTTTCGGTCCACAGGATCCCTCTTCCCTGAAGTGCCGCAGCCGCTGACCGTTCGATCCTGTCCGCTCGCTCCTGTACTCCGAAAGCCTACAGGAGTATAGGAAATGGGGCAGAGCGAGTCAAGGGAAACCTCATCTCTTAACTCGACCTCAGGCCAACTCTGGAGCAGGATTTCCAACTTAGGAATCGGTCCAGAAAGACCTCTACGCGACCCTCACCACGATATTTGGGCGATCTCTAGCGAGTCCACATTACGGCGGTGTAATCTACATTGGGGATGATGACCATAAGGCCACATCATGGGCCGCCTGGACGAGTGGATCACTTCGGCGACCGGAGGCGTGCGGAAGACCGGCTGGGGCCGCTCCCGCGGGGGGAAACCGGTGCCGGATCCCGGCTCCCCGCGCACGGGGGGCACAGGCCGCGGAACATGATCTCGACGCCGGTGACATGAAAGCCGTACCGTTCTCCTGAAGGCAGGCTCAGGTTTCCCTGACCCTTGGGGTGGACATCCCGGATGAGCCCACAGCGCTGGCAGATGAGGTGGTGGTGCGGATCGGAGGCATTCGGGTCATAGCGCTTGGCGCGCTCGTTTGAGCTGATCTCCAGGAGCTCGCCGAGCTCCGTCAGCGTCTTCAGGGTGTTATAGACTGTCGCGCGGCTGATCTCCGGCAGGCGGGCCACGGCCCGCTGGAAGATCTCCTCGGCGGACAGGTGGACGTGCTCGCCGGCCAGGATCTCGGCGATGATCCGCCGCTGGGCAGTCATCGGCCAGCCGCGCTTGCGTAGACGCTCCAGCAACCCGTTCACCATCGCCTCCACCCGCCGAAGCCCTCGTAGGGTCCCACGTTTATAATTTATCACAAATGGCTTGACAAGGCAAAAAACTAGACGTATTCTAATTCGAGAACTATGCTAATTCAAGCACCACCCCGGAACATTGTTCCAGAAATGGAAGGAGGCTTGGATGGACAAGCGAAGGACCCTCACGACTGAGAGCGGCGCGCCCGTCGGAGACAACCAGAACTCCCAAACCGCCGGCCCCGAAGGCCCGGTGCTCCTGCAGGATCACCACCTGGTGGAGAAGCTCGCCCGGTTCAACCGGGAGCGGATTCCCGAGCGCGTGGTGCACGCGAAGGGCTCCGGAGCCCACGGTGTTTTCGAGGTCACCGCGGACGTCAGCCGGTGGACCCGCGCGAAGTTCCTCTCGCCGGTCGGCAAGCGGAGCGACGTGTTCCTGCGGCTCTCGACCGTCGCGGGCGAGAAGGGGTCCGCGGACGCCGTGCGGGACCCGCGGGGCTTTGCCGTGAAGTTTTACACCGAGGAGGGCAACTACGACCTCGTCGGCAACAACACGCCGATCTTCTTCATCCGCGACCCGCTGAAGTTCCCCGACTTCATCCACTCGCAGAAGCGGGATCCCTACACGCACGTCCAGGAGCCCGACAACATCTGGGACTTCTTCTCCCATAGCCCGGAAGCAACCCACCAGTTCACCTGGCTCTTCGGGGACCGGGGCATCCCCGCCTCCTACCGCCAGATGGATGGGTTCGGCTCGCACACGTTCCAGTGGGTCAATGCCGCCGGCGAGGCCTGCTGGGTGAAGTACCACTTCAAGACCAACCAGGGCATCCGCTGCCTCACCAGCGACGAGGCCGCCCGGACCGCCGGGCAGGACCCCGACTCCCACCACCGGGACCTGCGCGAGGCGATCGACCGGGGCGAGCTCCCCTCGTGGACGCTCAAGGTGCAGATCATGCCCGTCGCCGAGGCTGCAGCGTACCGGTTCAACCCCTTCGACCTGACCAAGGTCTGGCCGCACGCGGACTATTCCCTGATTGAGGTCGGCCGCCTCGTGCTCGACCGCAACCCAGACAACTACTTCGCCGACGTCGAGCAGTCGGCGTTCAACCCGGCGCACTTCGTGCCCGGGATCGGGCCGTCCCCCGACAAGATGCTCCAGGGCCGATTGTTTGCCTACGGGGACACGCATCGGTACCGGCTGGGCATCAACCATACGCAGCTCCCCGTCAACCGGCCCCACGCCACCGAGACGGCGAACTATGGTCGCGACGGCGCCATGCGCGTCGATGACAACGGGGGGCGATCCAAGAACTACGAGCCCAATAGCTACGGGGGGCCGGTCCAGACTGGCCAGGCGACGTACGCATCGCTCGAGGTCCGCGGGCTCACTGGGAACCACCCACGGGTCCGCCACAAGGAGGACGATGACTACGTACAGGCGGGCAACCTCTATCGGCTCATGAGCCCCGCCGAGAAGGAACGGCTTGTCGGCAACATTGCCGCGAGCCTGTCCCGCGTGAGCCGGCCCGACGTCATTGAGCGGAGCATCGTCCACTTCCGTCACGCCGATGCCGAGTACGGCGACCGCGTCGAGCGGGCGGTCCGGGTGCGGCAGGCGGGGCGCTGAGGACGTCATGGGCGTCGTCGACGTTGGGGTCGGCGACGCCCACCGACAACGCAAGAGTCATTCCGACAGGAGGTCAACGGTGAAGCCCATTATCGGGATTGGAGACGAGCAGCGACAGGCGGTTGTCGAGATTCTCAGCGCCTTGCTCGCCGATGAGTACGTGCTGTACACCAAGACGCGCAACTACCACTGGAATGTAGTGGGACTCCAGTTCAACGATTTCCACAAGTTCTTCGAGGCGCAGTACGAGGCGCTGGACGAGGTGATCGACGAGGTCGCCGAGCGGGCCCGGGCGCTGGGCGGGCACGCGGTCGCTACGCTCGCGGAGTTCGCGAAGTTGGCTCACCTGAAGGAGCACCCGGGCGACTACCCGGACGCCCGTGCAATGATCACCAACCTCCTCAGCGATCACGAGGCCTTGATCAGACAACTCCGGCGCGATGTGGAGATAGTGGCGGAGGCCCACAGCGACACGGGGACGAGCGACTACCTCACGGGGCTGATGGAACGGCACGAGAAGATGGCGTGGATGCTGCGTGCGTTTCTCAGCGGTAGCTGACCCCGGGCGCCAGAAAGGACGTTGCCAGGCTATACGCTCCTAGGGGAACGCCATCCTAGCGGAGCCTCATTTCTCGTCCTTGAGCATCGCCAGAATCTGCTGGCGTAGCTCAGGGGTGTCCTTGTGTCCGTGCGAGTGCACCGCATGCCAGACTGCAACCGTGAGCACCTCCTCTTCCGTGCCCGAGATCGTGAGCGTGCAATTCTTCTCACTCGGGAACTGGCGGCAATCCGCCACCTTCCGCTTTGCCATGGATCCTCACCTCCCTTTCCCGCGACTTGATAGAGTGAGCTATTGAATTTGTCGAGGCCGCCTTCTGGTCGCTGCTCAGGCCAGCCCCACGACGAGATGAGCGTGACATACCCCCCGTCAAGATGTCAAGCAGTCTCATGCGTTCCTCTGGCAAGGCCAGCCCTCCCTTAGCATGAAGGGAGAGAAACTTGCCGTGTGCTCTTCCTGGGTGAAATGGGTTGTTCTTCGCACGTCAAGACCAGTTCCAGGGCCATTTATTCAAACGTCAGGAACCCACCTTGACGGATGTGGAAGGCGGTGCTATATAGGGGCGATGGTGAAGAGGTGAGTGCGGGAAAGCAGAAATGGCCGCATCGTACGGATTGAATGACTCACTGACCCCTGTAGTCCGCACACGATAAGACTCAGACAGTGACGAGCACGAAAAAGTGGCGGAGAAAAAGGTAATCCTGTACTGCCCGTTCTGCGGGATGAGCGTCTACGAGCTGTCCGGCGAGGAAGAGGGCTTGGTCTATTGTGAGTACTGCGGGATCGATGTGCAGACGAGGGAGCTGGTCCCGTGAGGATCGCCGGCAGAGCCCTCCTGCTTAATACGGCAATCCTTCTGGCAGCCTCCCCCCCGGTTGCCCTGTCCTATCCTTACGGCCTCTGGGTGGAAGCCGAGGGTCCGAACCGGACCCTCGACAGTCTCGGCCGGCTCGAAGCGATGGTTCTCGCGGCGGCCCGGGCCAAGATCACTCATCTTTACCTCCAGGTCTATCGGGGAGGGCGAACGTGGTACGCCTCGACGCTCGCCGACGATGAGCCGTACCGCCGGGCCCTCACCAGTCAGGGATATGATCCATTGCAGTTCGCCTTGGGCTTGGCCCACTCCAAGGGCCTGCGCGTTCATGCATGGATGAACCTCTTCAATCTAGGGAACCACCGGGATGGACCGGTCCCGGCGCGTCTCGGCCCATCCGCGGTGATCAGGGACCACCGTGGGCGGTCCCTTCTTGACTATGCCAACTCCCGTCCACCCGGCGACGATGGAAAACGGGACATGCTCGATTCCCCCGGCTACTGGCTCGATCCTGGCGATCTGCAGGTGCAGGCGGCGCTCGCCGCTCTCATCCAGGAACTGGTCTCCCGATACCCGACCCTCGATGGCGTCCACTTCGATTATATCCGGTATCCCTATGCTGTGCCGATCGTCCCGGGCTCTGGCTACAGCAACGGCCTGGACTTCGGATACGGGGAACGGAGCGTCGCGCGTTTTCGTGCGGAGACCGGATTGTCCGCCTTCGCGGCAAAGGACGATCCTGCGGTCGCTCGGCGGTGGGATGACTGGCGGCGTGAGCAGCTCAATCATTTCCTTCGCCAGGTGCGAGGACAACTCAAGCGGCTCAGACAGAACGTGGTGCTCTCGGCTGCACTCCTGCCCTGGCCGGACCGCGCATATCTGTCGGCGTACCAGGACTGGCGCCTCTGGCTGGAGGAGGGTCTGCTCGACCAGGGAATCGTGATGAATTACAATCGAGACAGTCGCCTGGCCAGCCACCTCAGCCGTCAGGCGGTGGCATTCCGGGGACGCTCCAAGCTCTTTGTTGGGCTTGCGGCCTATGCCCTCCTGGATCAGCCCGACCTCCTGGCGCTCCAGGTCCGCGACGCCCGCCGGCAGGGCGCGGACGGGGTGGTCCTGTTCTCGTACGACAATCTGCTCAGGCGGGAACGGTTGATCGATCAACTTGGCGATGTCCTGAAGCAATAAGGTGACCAGAGAGGCCTCCATAATGCCAATGCGGGGAATTGCCAGGCGCTCGATGCGTGCATGGGTCCTTCCATGTCTCCTGATCGCTGCCCTCTTCGGTTGCACCACAAGCGAGGACCGCATTGTGGCCAAAGCCAAACGGTTAGCCGTGGTCGGCAGGCCATCCGAGGCCATCCGGCTGCTGCAGGATTATTTGGAGCGGACCCCTCAATCAACCGAGCCTCGCCGGCTCAAGATTCTCCTGGCGATTGAAGATCAGCGCTC
>JBGPUH010000094.1:0-8409 GCA_041491025.1 Methylomirabilis sp. (SeqCode) | reverse complement strand
TTGCCGGTCGAGGTGTACACGAGGTTCACCTCGGGATCATACGACCAGTAGCCCCAGGTGCTGCCGCCGCCCACCTTCCACTGCTCGCCGGGCCAGGTGGACGTCCCCAGGCCCTTCTGTCCGTAGTGGGGGTTGGCGGAGTTGAAGTCAGGGGCGAGGCGGATATCCTCATCCGGCCCCATGCTGTAGGCCCGCCAGACCTGCTTGCCGGTATTGATGTCCCAGGCGTCCACCCAGCAGCGGACCCCGAACTCGGCGCCCGAAACCCCCTGGATGTACTTGTTCCCGACCACGATGCCGGCCCCGGTGATGGTCTGCCCCTTGGTCGGGTCGGCACTCTTGCTCTTCCACAGCTCTTTCCCGGTGTCGGCATTGATGGCGATGATCTGGCCGTCCAGGGTGGCCATCATGATCTTCGGAGGCTGGCCGGGGGCGAATTGCACGCCTCGATGGACCCAGTCGCAGCAGGCGACCGGCAACGCCCGACTATCCTGCTTCGGCGTGTACTTCCACTTGATGGGGGCCCCTTCCTTCGTCAGGTCCAGGGCGTAGACGTGATTGGGATAGGAGCTGTGCACATACATCGTGCCGCCGACCACCAGCGGCCCACCCTCATGCCCCCTCGGCTCGTTGACGCCGGTGGAGAAGGACCAGGCGACGTGGAGGTTCTTGATGTTATCGCGGGAGATCTGATTCAGTGTGCTGTACGCCCAGTTCGAGTAGTTTTTCCTCTGCATCACCCACTGGGTGTCGTCGTTCTGCATCTTCATCAACTCATCGTTGGCGTAGACCATAAACGGCGCAACGACAAGCCCGCCGATCAGGAACATCAATGCCCCGATCAGCATCATGAATCGTTTTGCACTCATTTACCCCTCCCTCTAGCTACGGTCTAGTTATCCTGTTTATCGTTCAAGTAAAACTCTTTACTGCACGGTGTGTCCACTTGCCTCTTTTCTATGTGTTCCTGCTCTGTTTCACCCCCTTCCAAGACTCACCAGGGAGGCAATGATACCGAGCCAAGCCATCTGGCTTTTTCAACGGGATTAATGATCCCTGATGTTATAAGGCTCAGGGTCTTCCCTATTGAACGACCAGTGCTGCCACGCGCAGGGTGCTGACGCTATCAGGTTGGGCTGGCCCTGTCAAGCTTTAAAACGGTGTTTCGTGCAAACCCCAGGCACAGGCCAAGCTGCCTCGACAATGCACCCGGCCCCCCATCCCTCTCAGATGAGAGGGATGGGGGCGGGGTTCTCAAACAGTGTGACGCTGGTGAGTCGCGGGCGCAGCAAACTTCGCGCCCGACGCAAGCAGTACGTTTAGTTAGAACTGGGCCCTGAACTCCACACCCGCTGTATAGGCGGTCCGGGTGCTGCCATCGTTACTCAGGAAAAGTCTGCTGATGTCGTCAGCAGCAGCCAGGGGCACGAACACGCTGACAAACGGCTGGATCCGGAAGGCCGGGACCGGGCTGTAGCCAACGTTGAAGCTGAACTCGACCCCCGCGTCTTCGCTAACGCTAAGGGTGTTCGCCAGACACTTCGCCCGAGCTCCACTATTTGCCGGACCTGCAGCTACACAAGCAGGTGGAGTCAGAGCCGGAAGGCGCGAGTCTCGGTTCAGCGCAGCCTCTATCTTGATCGGCTCCACCGTGTCGAACCGGATGTAGGACATTCCGATATGGGTATCCCACATCGAGTTCACTTTCCCGAGGACACCTGCCGAGAGTTTCAATAACCCGGGGTTGTCAGCCTTCCCGAAGCGGCTATTGAAGGTACTTGAGGTGGAGAGACCCTCCAGGATCGTACCAATGGTCGGGCCGACGCCGCGACCGCTCGTATTGAATCCCCAGCCATCCTCGCCGCCATTCCCAAGGGTGACAGCTCCCAGAGACTGGATTGACTGCAAGCGGAAGCCGTCCTTCCGCAACGCCTGGCTCAGGTCAGAGATCGCGACGTACCCCCCAAGGCTACCATCGAGCGGGCTGTCGTCCCCCCTCCGGTAATCGAGGTTGATATAGGGGGTCAGCCCGAATCCCTGCGCAGTCAGATCGAGCGCCACCTCGGCGAAGACAGCAAACGATTCGATATCGAGTTTGTCCTTGCCATAGAGCGCCACCTGGCTTGCTCCAAGCTCCCTGATCTCGCCGAACTGGCCGACCGCCTCAGCAGTTAAGCTGAGGGGCCCAATCTTCGAGGTCACGACCAAACCGGGGTAGTAGATCTCCGACCGCCCCCCACTTACCCCTGGAATACCGCTGCAAGTCAAGCCGGCGCCGAGTGCGTTGGTCGGGCAGGCAAAGAGATCACCCGCCTGGCGAGTGTGGCGGATGTTCGCGAGGAAAAACGGAGAGACCGAGAGGATTGGGCCAAAGTTGAGCCCGACCCGCCCCTCAAGGATGTCAGTGTCAACATCAATGGATCTTACCCGGCCATCGGCAAATGCTGATCCCAGGGCGATAGCTTGGAGGAAGGTTCCAAGGGGAGCGCCCCCGTTCCTCGACAGCCGCTTGTGGTAACCGAAGTTCCAGGCGAACATCCCCTGGCTTCCGACGAGCCAGATCCCGGGGTCCTCATCCTGGTAAACCAACCCGCCCTCCGGGTCAAACAGGTGGACGTCGAACCCGACGACCAGGTCGCCGAAACCAGGTGTCTTGTACGTGAGGGCAGCGCGCTCGAGGTTGAGGTGGTTGATGTCGGCCACGTTTTCATCGATGCGCGCCTCGTTCTCAAGGTTGATGTGAATCGAGACGGGCCCTTTGCTCAAGTCGAAGAGGAGGTTTGTGAAGTTGAAGATGTTGAGCTGGCTGTCTCCGATGTTCGTATCCGGAGAGACGAAACTTCGGAAGTTACATTGTCCCCCTTTACATGCTGGAACCTTGTCAGTGAAGTCGGCCCCGTTCAGGGTGTAGAACTGGACCTTCTCCACCAGCCCGAACTTGAACTCAAGCCCATCCTCGGTCTTGATGATCGACGCCGCCTGGGCTGCCTTCAAGGGCACCCAGCTCAATGCGAGCGTTACGGCTAGCAGAGCTATCAGCCATCTTCTCATCGAATCGCCCCCTTATTTTAGGCTGTTAATGGGCCGCGACCTCCATTGCTTCAGCTCACTGCTCCTGGTTTCTTTGTTGCCGCTTTATCCCCCCTTTCTCTCTCGTCGCATTCACTGGTCTGAAAATGCCCCCCTCTGTCAGCGGTCAGCAGCCAGATGAGAGCTGAAAGCTGATCGCTGATTGCCCCTCTCAAAAGAAAAAGACATTGATGATGCCACGCGCCTTGTCTTTGAGAGACGCAACGAACCCCTTCTCCTTGACGGCGGAGAGCACGATGAGGTCCTTCCTGCCGCTTCCGCTCAGATCGACCACCGCCGCATCGCGGACCTTCCCCTCTACCGGGACAGTCTCCCAACCCCTGCTGAAGCTCCCATCCTGGCGGTCGTATGCCACGATGCGACCATTCACAGGCTGGTCGCTCCCGAACGAGATCTGGAGGCCATACTTCGCCGAATTCGCAAGGGTCAGAAGCTCAACCTTGGCATCGCCCCAAAGTGGGGATGACTCAACGAGGAAACGGCGAGGCATCGTGATGCGGTCCGCCAGCTCTTCCGGATTGGGCGGGACCCCCGACTTGATCCCCTGGTTGAATTTGGGGGCCTGGGGTGTCTGGAAGAATGCCAGGTGATCTGCCTCACCCAAGTCATCCTTCGCTTCCCAAAGCGTCTGCCCCCCCCGCCCGTAAATCGTGACCTGCTTTTGCTCGTTGACCACTGCCATCTCCAACACCTGATCTCCGGCAGCCTCGAGCGGCACGAAGTCGTAAAGACCTTTTGCCGGCGCGGGAAGGTTCAGGGGTTGGCCCCGGAGATACTGTTCGCCGCTCCAACTCAAGCGGACGATCGGCCCTTCAAATGGGACATATTGCCCCATCCGCTGCCCGATCAGTATCGGCGCGTCGATCCCGGGACCCGTCAGCACGCGCAGGAAGTAGTCCAACCCGTCGGCGATCCGAACCAGCTTGCCCCCTCGAAGCTCAAGGACATACGAGCGGAGAGAGTTTCTGAGCGTCAAGACTTCCGGCACACTCGACATGGCCGTGACAAACACCTGCGCTGTTCCGCTGCCGTTGACATCCCCGACATCCAGATGGAGGTGGCGGACGAATGGGTCGCTCTCGGCCCTGGCGACCGGCACAAGGCGCCGGTCCTGCCAGCGGTAGACGATGACCTCGGAGCCGGTGATGCCGACGACTTCTGGGCGCCGATCCGCATCCAGGCGTCCGGCTGCAATAGCCAGCAGCGGCTCGTTCAACTCGAATGTCAGATGATCTTTGGAAGCTTGATCTCCCGACTGTCCCGGTTTGTCATCACCCTTGACCAGGAACGAGGGGGTCGCGGCCTTGCGCTGAGCCTCCCCGGCAGCAAGGGGCTTCTGGGAACCCGCTCTCTCTGGAAGTGGACTTTTCGGCTGCTCTGTAGTCTTGGACGGCTCGCCAGGTTGGGGCTGGACACGGACAAAGGAAGGCCGGCCAGCTTCAGAGGAGGCCTGTCCTGAGCCAGGTCGAAGGGCCGGCCCTGATGGTGACAAAGGCGCCGCCGCCTGGAGTTGAGCCCCCGTGACCTCCACGCTCGCCACAGCCAGCGGCGCTCCGGTGGAGACTGACAGGACTTGCATGTTCAGGAAGAGTCCCCGGTCGGCAGGGCTGAGTTTTCCAAGCACGAGAAGTTGAGCGCGCGCCTTTTCCGCCAACATCTTCAGGATCACGGGGTCGGTGAATGACTCCAGCCGGGGAGGTTTTTCTCCCATCAGCGCAGCCCTCACCAGATGATCCTCGATGACGATAAAACGGCCGGTCTTGGCCAGCGAGATCGCGAGGTCTTTGGTAATCGAATAGACGTCGGCGCCCTTGACCTCACCCGCGTCGACAAGGGGAAGAGCCAGTGAGAGGCGGTCGGCGCTTACCCTGACAAGGTCTCCGGCCGTGATCGTAGATCCCTCTTGGCGGGAAACCATAACGCCCTCAGAGAACCCTTCCTTCACCTCAACCACTCTCAGGAGGCCTAGCCGTTTGTCCCGCCGTCCAAGGACCTGGCCGGTCACAGGATGTTTGACCTCATCTCCCTCCCTGTAGACTTGCAGCTCCATCCCCTGATGGACCTTCTGCTTGGCCCCCAGGTCGATAAGGATCCGGTCTCCCTCCACCCCCACGACCGATCCCTGAACGATCGGAAAAGCCTCGGTGAGACGAGCCGCAGCCTCTTCGGTCGCGCGGCTAAAGGCCAACTCCTGTGCACGAGCTTCACCCGTGAGGGAAAAGCCAAAAATAGATGACACGATAAAGGCGAACGTGAAAACAGGGCCGTGTGTTCTTGCGGCTGCTCTAAAGATACGCGTGATGAGGCTGGGAATGTTCATGTGGCCACGCACAGGGACGTCAGCCTTAGTTAGGCTGTGTCACTCGGATGGGCTTCACGTGCAAGGTTATCGACCGTTACCGCTACTCGCCTCTTCGCGGCGATAGGCCCTGCAGATAGCCTGTTATGTAAAGACCTTAGAGCGTCCTCTAAGTAACTGCCGACACGTTGTTTGATGCCGTCAGGGTATATAACAGTCCTGGGGGCCTGTCAAGTGATTTTTTCTTATATCAAATTTCCAGTGAACAGGCAAGGGTTAGGCCGACGGGGGAAGCGATGAGAATCATGAGCCTACCAGGGGAATCCGCGAGAGAGGAGGGTTGTAGGAGCCGACTGATCCACAGGGAACCGGACGGAGTTCCAGGTTCGGGATCACAGGTTTCAAGTCTTTAGAACCAGGAACTTCGTTCCAAACCGGGCAATTGGAATTAGGAGCACATCTCAACTTGTGAGTCGGCGCTTGCCGCACATTATCTCGTCACTCATGATTTTGGGCTTGGCACTTGGAACAGAGGACTTGGAACCAAGAAGTTAGAACTGATTAGAGTCACGGATTTCTTGGCATCAGAAGACGGGGCGGGCCGTCCGCACGCTGCGGGCTGACTACCTCCTTACTGACGACCCTTCCTGCTTCGAAGCGAAACCGGACATGTGCCTTCCCGTCGAACTCAGTATCCTCCTCCTGGAGCACCTTTTCGCCCTTCTCATTATAGGAGACCCAGACATCTGGTCGCCCGTCTCCGTTCGTGTCGTATTCTTCCTGGGCGAGGAGGCCGTTCTTGAAGGAGCGAACCAGGTCGTACCTCCCCACGTACTTCGTGTCAACCTCTTGGCGGTCGATCTGGCCATTCCGGAAGTGGGTGACGACGTCAAACTTGTCCTGGTGCCGGGTATCCTGTTGCTGCTTGACCGGCTTGCCGCCTTCGTACCATTCGATCAGGTCCACGTGGCCAGTCCCCTGAGTATCTTCTTCGCGTCGGGCAAGAACCCCGTTCTCGAAGAAGTAGGTCACGTTCGGGCGGCCGCGACCGAGCGCATCCTCTTCCTGCTTAATCAGCCGGCCATTCTCGAAATACGCCCAGACGTCGGGGCGGCCGGACCCACTGCGGTCGGCTTCACGCCGGATGAGACGCTCTGCTTGGTCGTAGTACGACCAGCGGTCGATCCTCCCCGATCCTTTCGTGTCTTCCTCGCGCCGCGCCAGCTTGCCATCCTGGTAATAGGAGAAGACCGTAGGCTTGCCGATCCCCTTCGTGTCTTCCTCATCACGGATGAGGACTCCGGCAGCATCGTAATACGACCAGAGGGTGATCTTCCCATCGCGCTTCAAGGACTCCTCGGCCCGGACTGCTTTCCCCTTGTCGTAGTAGATGAATCGGTCCGGCCTGCCATCGAAATCGAGGTCCTGCTCTGCTTTGACCGGTTCTCCCTGCTGATAGGCAATCCACACATCAGGCTTCCCATCCCCATTCAGGTCCTTCTCCGCCTTCGCCACCTGGCCGTCGGGAGTCAGGTAGTACCAGGTATCGGGCTTCCCATCCTTATTCGTGTCCACCGCCTGGAGGACCGGGTGGCCATCCTTGTATGTAATCCACGTATCAGTCCGCCCGGTGCCGGTGCTGTCCACTTCCTCTCGGATGATCTGGCCCTTTTCGTCGTAGAAGTACTTGCTCGCAGGCTCGGCACCCCATACTGGCGGGTTGGAAAACAGGACGAGGAACAGCATGAGGGTTGAATTGAGGGCTCGGACTTTCCATCTCAGTGACTTCATGGCCTTGTCCTTTGTCCCCTCCTTTGTAAGGAGGGGTGTGGGGAGGCAGATCGTGACAGCTTCTCGCATAGATCCTCGAGCATGCCCTCGATATTATTCAGGACGTCATCAGTCATCTATCGAATCACCTGGAAGGCCAAGGGTCAGTCGAGCATGAATCTGACAGGAAGGAGCACCCAGCTTTCCACCGGCTTCCCCGCCTTCCGAGCCGGAAGAAACGTCCACCCCTTGACCGAATCCGCGGCCGCGCTGTCGAGGACCTCGTGGCCCGAGGAGCGATCGATGGCAAGTTTGCCCACGCGACCGTCTGGTCGGATCTGGACCCGTAGGTAGACTGTGCCTTCGTAGCCTTTCTCTCTTGCAAGAGGAGGATATTTGGGCAGGGGGTTGGTTCCGTAGTTCGGTGATGCAAACCTTCCGTCAGCGGCACCGTTGCCTTCTCCACCCCTCCCCCGTCCACCGGCGCTCTGTCGAGGACCCACCGTCACCGTCGGGGCGAGCGGGACAGTCAACGCGGCGCCGAGCCGGCGCTCTCCACCCCGGCCAGGTTGCCCCGGGCCACCTTCGGGAGCACCCCCGCCGCCAAGGAGGGCAGGACCTGAACTCAATCCTTTCCCAACCAAGGTTCCAGGACTCATTGAAATGCTGCCTGGCACGCCAACTGACTTAGGCCCGCTGATCCCGCCGCCGACAACGCTCTGAGAACCTGTAGTAGGGGCGCGGCTGGGCAATCCAAGGTCTTTCACCAGCCCCTCCGTTGCACGTTGAGAAACAGTCACGCGCCGCTCATCTGGGGTGGGATGGTCGATCATCTCCGCCGCTCGAGAGGGTACCGGCTCCGAACGGCCAACAGATGGAAGACTCAGGTTGAGTTGAGGAATCTCCTTCGGCCCCGCTGGTTCTGCCGCTCGTCGAGGGACCGCCTGTTTCTCTGCGCGGGCACGCCCGGCTCGTGATGCCGCGGGCGATGGCTTGGGCGCCTCAGCCTGCACGAGCCTCACGACGAGCGGCCTTTCTGGAAGGCCGGGCCTATGAAGTCCAACAGTCATCACGGCCAAGACAAGCATGAAGTGAAGCCCGGCTGACGCCAGGAGGAAGCGACCGAACTCCAGCGGGTTGCCAGGCGGGCCGATCATGCCAGGATGGCCAAGAGCGATAACGCCACCGGGGCTTTCGACATCAGCTCCAGGTCTTTTCCAGCGAAGAATCAACGTTGCTCCCGAAACGAT
>JBGPUH010000093.1:0-8431 GCA_041491025.1 Methylomirabilis sp. (SeqCode) | reverse complement strand
GGCGGACTTCGAGGAGCTCGATGAGGAGCGTGTCGGGCGGGGGGAACAGGCCCGCGACGAAGACCGGGTCCACGTAGACCTCCTCCAGACGCTGATCGCGAATCTGGCAGCGGAGAAAGATCTGGTAGTGCTTGGCAGGGGGGGTCAGTTCATTTTCTGCGGCTTCCCAGGAGCGTTGCATGTACGGGTGGTGGCCGGTGGCAAAGAGCGGGTCAACCGCCTGATGGAAGAACGAGTGATGGACGAGCAATCCGCCGTCAGCCTGGTGCAAGAAAATGATGAGGCGCGACGCGCGTTCATCCAGGACCATTACGGCGAGGACTGGGACGCGCCCGCTCATTACGATCTGATCCTGAACACCGACCGCCTGAGCTTGGAGACAGCGACACAGATCATCCGTCTGACCGTAGAGGTCACCGATCTCATCGGGAAAGGTCGAGAAATCGGGAATTGGCTCGAGACGGCGAGGTCGGTGCCCTTCGCTCACCCCAGCGAAGAAGAGTTTGCGAAGGTCTTGGACTTCTACCGGATACGATGGGAGTACGAGCCTAAGGCATTTCCGATCGGCTGGGATGAGAGCGGCAAAGTGACGGAGGCTTTTGCACCAGACTTCTATCTGCCTGACGTCGACCTCTATATCGAGCTGACGACGCTGAAGCAGAGTCTGGTGACGGAGAAAAATAGGAAGATTAGGCGGTGTCGAGAGCTATACCCGGAAGTGAAGCTAAAGGTGTTTTACGGGAGGGACTATCGTCGCTTGCTTGCCAAGTATGGAATAGAAAAAAGCAACAGCCCCAAGTGACCCGTCGGCGACACCACACTTCCCAGGGCAACTACCTTCCATTCACTCCTCGGAATTCCAGAGTCTCTTTCCCGTCCCTTGCAGACTGGGTAATTGGCCCTGGGCCCCGGAGCTTTTGAAACACCCTGGATCGCTTACTTCGCCTCTAGACCTCTTGGGGCTACTTCTAACATGGAGCGCCCAGACCTTCCTGTCAAGGGGGAAACTGAACTGTTTAGAGATTTTTTTCAGGAGCGGACTGTGCCATACGACAGCGTTGAAGACTTGGCCGAGGTGCTCATACCGGCAGACCGCATTATGCAGCGCGTCAAGGAGCTGGGCGCCGAAATTTCAAGAGATTATGACGGCAAAGATATGGTCTTGGCCGGTGTTCTGAGGGGAGCCTCGTTCTTCCTGACCGACTTAGCGAGGGCCATTTCCCTCCCACTCTCGATCGATTTTATCTCCATCTCCAGCTACGGCCCAGCGACCAAGGTCTCCGGGGTTGTTAGCATCAGGAAGGACCTCGACGAGAGCGTCGGCGGTCGGCACCTCCTTCTCGTGGAGGACATCGTGGATACCGGCCTTACCCTGAGTTATCTTCTCCAGATCTTACGAGCCCGCCAACCTGCCAGCCTTCAAGTGTGCACCTTTTTGGACCGCAGGGGGCATCGAATTATCGATTTGCCCATCGCGTATCGTGGATTTGAAATCCCTGAGACCTTCGTCGTAGGCTACGGCCTGGACTACAACCAGCGCTATCGGAACCTCCCATGCATCGGCGTGCTGAAGCCCGAGCTCATGGCCGGTTGAGCCTTTAGGCCAATTCTCACCAAGAGTGCAGATGTTGTTATCGTCGGCGGCGCGGGGTGCGCGGTCGCATTCCGGCTGGCGAAGACGGGCCTCTCCTCGCCACTCCATCTCACGAGCAAGACTCTCGACACTCCGTTCCAGATGTGGTAGAAGAGTGTCACTTCCCTTTGATCTTGGCAGAGCGCCGGGGTGGTGAAACTGGTAGACGCACGGGACTCAAAATCCCGCGGAGCTTGCTCCATGAGGGTTCGACTCCCTCCCCCGGCACCAGTTATTTCAGTAGGTTGACCCTTGTTAGATTTGATTAGAGTAAAGTGCAAGGTCTAAATGTGCCCGGAATTGTGCCCTCCGGCCCCCCCCCCCCCCCCCCGAAGCTTGTGTATCGCTAGTGTCGCAGCGTCGAGCACAAGAGCAGCGAAGCATAGTTTAGCCCTAGAATACCTCCCTCTCGTTAGAGCCACCATTCTCTCCTCTTCGGATTGCTCCCTCTCCAATCAAACCCGAGCGTATTTTCCGCCCCCCGTGTTACCGCAGCCGGGGGGGCCTTATGTAGTTGACACTCGGCTTGCCCTTCGATACGCTGTCTTCCGAGCCTCCCGGCACCAATCCGCATTTCGCGGTAGTGGCGTATCGCATAATCCTATAATTGGGGCGGCGGAAATGGAACGCGTATGACTGAACAGCCCGAATATGACAAGATCAACCAACTGCTCCACTTCATGAAAACGGAACGGTTCTCAAGAACACTCACTGACCATACGCGTGACCAGCGCAAGTGGTGTCCTTTCAAGCATGGAAAGAGGATTAACGGAGTCTGTTACCTGATGAACCCATCTGTTCAGAACCTCTTGGCATGGATGAGAAAGTACACGACTTGTTGTGAGTTTCTGGACGCAAATCGGTATTCGACCGAAGAAATGAAGGCCCTGTCGCTGAGACTTCAGCATCCGGAGATCCTGAATGACTATAAGAGTTATCACGACGCGATTGGAAGGTTCAAAACGCTGGTGGATTTCATTGAGCCGCACATAGCGACGAAGATCGATCAGATGACGTGTCAGGAAAGCATTCAAATGGATGAAGCTCTAGTCTGCTTTGAAAACTACAGTTTCTACGCTAGCGTCATAATGGCAGTATCCGCGGTAGAGACCAGGATTGTGGAGCTGATAAAGAGGAGGAACAAAACCCTATACAACTCGACATTCTACAAATTCACCCTTGGTCAGCTTGCGCATTTCACCCATCGTGAACACTCAGATCGCTCCATCATGAACAGCGAGATCGGGCATCGTGAACGGAGCGAAGCGACGCTGGGAGTCCGTTAGGCTTCGAGCTTCTTCTCCTTTCGCTGTGAGGGTCCTTTTAGCATGAAACGGTGGCTGTTGTGAAGCAGCCGATCGCAGATCGCATCCGCCAGGGTCGGCTCCCCGATGGCCTCATGCCAGTGCGCCGGGGGCAGTTGGCTGGTCACGATCGTCGAGCGGGTGCCGTACCGGTCCTCCAGGATCTCTAGGAGGTCCCGGCGTTCCGGCTCCTGGAGGGGCACCAGGGCAAAGTCATCCAAGAGCAAGACGTCCACCCGGGCCAGCTTCGCCAGGAGGCGGGCGTACGTCCCATCGGCCCGGGCCAAGGCCAGCGCGTGGAAGAGCCGGGAGACCCGCCAGTAGAGGGCCCGGTACCCCTGCCGGCACGCCTGGTGGGCCAGGGCGCAGGCGACGAAGGTCTTCCCGGTCCCTGTCGCGCCGCTGATGAGCACGTGCTGGTGCTCGGCGATCCAGCGGCCGGTGGCGAGCTGGCGGATCAGGGCCTTGTCCAGTTCCCGCCGGGCCGGGTAGTCGATCGCCTCCAGGCAGGCCTGGCTGAGCTTCAGCTTGGCGGTCCTGAGGGTCCTGGTGAGCCGGGCGTTCTCCCGGGCCAGCCACTCGGCCTCGACCAAGAGGCCGAGGCGCTCGTCGAAGCCGAGCGAGCTCGCGGCGGCGTCCTGCTGCTGGGCGGTCCAGGCGGCCGCCATGGCGGCGAGCTTGAGCGCGTGGAGCTTCTCCATCGTCGGGGGGTTGAGCATGCCTCTCTCCTTTCCGGACATCGGGTCACTGGTAGTAGGTGGGCCCGCGCAGCTGGTCATGGACCACTGGGCGGGCGGTGGAGACTGAACCGGCCTCCGGCAAAGGACACCGGTCGAGCCCGTGCTTCAAGATGGCGTCAACGTGCCGGTACGAGCGGGCGCCGACCGCGAGCGCCCGGGCACAGGCCGCCTCAAGCCGCGGGGCCCCGTCTCGCCGCGCGAGGCGCAGGATCCCGAGGCAGGAGCGATACCCCTGCTCCGGGTGGGGCCGGCTGGCCAGGATGGCCTCGACCAAGGCGGCGGTCTGCGGCCCGACGGTCTCGGCCCACGCGATGAGCCGAGAGGGACTCCACTCCCGGTGCTGCTGGTGGGCCCTCGGCATGTGGGCGGTCAGGGTGGTGTGCTGCCAGCGGGCCAGGCTCCGGACATGGGCCGCCACCCGCTGCCCGCGGTGGAAGATCTCCACCGTCAAGGCCGTGCTGCGGACGTCCACCCGTTCGTGCACCAGGGCATGGGGCACCGAGTAGTAGTGGCCGTCGAGCTCCACGTGGTAGTCGATGTTCACGCGGGCGAGCTTCCACTCGCCGTAGACGAAGGGCGCCGTAGGCAAGGGCCGGAGCGCCGGGCGGTCCAGCCGCTCGAAGAGCTCCTGGCGGCTCGCCTGGTAGCGGCGCATCCGGCGGCTGTTCAGGGCGGTGAGGAGTTCCCAGATCCGGGCGTTCAGGGCCGCCAGCGAGCAGAACGTCTCGTGCCGGAGCCGGGCCAGGATCCACCGTTCCGCGATCTGCACGGCCACTTCGATTTTCGCCTTGTCCCGTGGCTTCGCCGGCCTGGCGGGGAGGATCGTGGTGCCGTAGTGCTGGGCGAACTCCTCGTAGGTGCGCTGCAGGCCGGGTTCGTACCGGCAGGGGGCGGTGACGCCGGTCTTCAACTGGTCGCACACCACGGCCGCGGTGACCCCCTGGAAGAACGCGAACATCCGCTGGTGGCTCCCGAGCCAGTCGGGGAGTTGCTGAGTGTGGGTGGCCTCGGCGTAGGTGTAGTTGCTGGCCCCGAGGGCCCCGACGAAGAGCGCCACTGCGGTGGCCTCGCCTGTGGTGGGGTCGACGAGGGTGGGCTGCTGCCCCGCGTAATCGACGAACACCTTCTCCCCGGCGCGGTGGTCCTGGCGCATGGTGAGGCGGTGGCGGGCGAGCCACCGGCGGTAGAGGTCGCAGAACCGCGTGTAGCGGTAGCCGGTGGGATGCTGCTCGAGGTATTCGAGGTGGAGCAGTTCCAACGTGACGCCGGGCTTGCGGCGCTCCGTGTGGAGGTAAGCGCAGTCCGGTAGCGGGCGGGTCGCCCCGGGGGTGGCGGGCGCGCCGTAGAGCCGCGCCTCCAGGGCGTCATCGGGCAGGGTCTGGACCTGGGCCCAGTCAAGCCCGGCGTGGGTCGCCCGGCGGAGGACCCCGGTCACGGTCCCCAGACTGACAGCGAGGCTGGCGGCCACCTGCCGGTGGCTGCAGGTCAGGGCCCACTTCTGGCGGAGGATCTCTCGGATCTGGCGCATGGATAGTCGCTCGGTCGCCATTCCACTCCTTCTTGGAGCGGACGGCGCGCTAGACCATCCAGCGTCGCTGCGGCTCTCGGCGCCCGCTCGTGGGCACGAGGGTCGCCGATTTCCCGGGGGCTGTCTACGTGTTCACGATGACCGATCCGCGTGTTCACGATCCCGATCTACGCGTTCACGATCACCGATCCCGGCGTTCACGATCGAGTGATCTTCGCGTTCACGATGAAGTGATCCGGCCGTTCACGATGGACCGAAACCCGCAGTCAGCTTATTCAAGTGTTCGACGACAACATGTACAAGGAGACGAAGTACGCTGGGGTCAAGAAACTGCTGCCCGCCAAACATAAGCCCCTTATAGCGCTGCTCAATCAGTATAGGGTGTTTTCTACCCATCCCAAAGAAGAAGTCATCACCGCACAGATAGCAGAAGCAGTCTTGCACCTGTCCTTTTCCTTCATGATTGATCCAATGACCTCGCCGTACCAAAAGAAGGAACTGAATTGCAGGTCGCCCCGACAGACGGATGCAGGGGATTCCCAACCCGCTCGGCGCCCCGTGAACGCCTGATCCTTGTCGCTGGAAAGATAGAGGTTGCTCCCAACGCCTAGTTTTGCTAGCGTTGGGGAGGGAAAAGTCATTACTCAAGCGCACCCAACCAGGGCGTGCAGTTGACGGCGGCCATGCAATCCATTACCCCCGCGTCTGACATCCGCCCGTTGGGCGGCAAGAGATTCCCGATCGGCTCAGCGATGTGATTAGTTTGTGCTAGGGGGGGAATCTGCAGTTGGCGAACCCGCAGGAACGAACTCTCGGAGAGAAGCTTAATACCTGGGTACAGACGATAGGCATTATTGCTGCTGGCATTTGGGCTGCTTATACCTTTGTATATTTGCAATACCTGCTTCCAAAATCGACACCGATCAATGTTACTCTAAATCTCCAACTCAAAAAGATCGGAACGGGCAGTGGCAAACGCCCGCTCGTTCCAATCGAGATGAAGATTACAGCAATAAACCCAAGCCCTCGTACAGTTTACCTCCTGGCAAGCGCGTGGGTTGTATCGGGTTACAAATTGATTTCCCCACAAGATCGTAAGAGTCCGCTCAAGGATGTCGCGCAACACCTTAATTCGGGAGACGAGGAATACGTGGAGAGACATTCTTCATTCGGAAGCCCTTCCGTGGTGACGGTTGGAAGCCTTTTCGGAGATGATTCTCTACAGCCAGGCGAAACGGTGTCGCGTACGGTGATATTTTACGTTCCTCCAGGAAAATACGACAAACTTGATGCAGAAGTTGATATTCCAAATATATCAGCAGAAGACGTTGCCAAGGTAGAGTGGACCTATGATGAAAACTCGGGTCTGGAGTATAGCGTTCGGGAGACTAGGCAAGGCAAGCCAATAAAGCAAGACGAAATAGAGTCATATTTGAATAACAAATTCGGGTTCCAATGGGCTACCTCCAATTCGGTACTTTCCCTTTGGGATTGAGCCAATTGACCTTGCTAGAGGTTTTGGTGATTTGTACTTATGCAGTTCGAACGATGTACTGCCTAAGAAGCGCTTAAAGACGACAGCGCCAAAGCGCTGAGGCTGCAGCCCAGGGCGTTACAGAAGTAACGGCTCGTCCCAGTGCCCAGATTTGTCCGCACCGGCGAGCCGGGTAGCGTCAGGCAATCCCACGCCCCCCATAGACCGGTTCGGCTCCCCTCACATCGATTGTGTCCGATCCTGTGCACGTGAAAGAGTCAGTTTCCTGGCCGCCTCTCGCAAATCTCCCTCGCTCACAATGTGATAGCGGTCGAAGATACTCCGCGTTCTATGACCGGAAATTTGCATGGCGACCCGCTCGGGATTCCCTGCCCTGACCATATTTCTGACAGCCGCGCGCCGAAGGTCATGGAATAATAGCCACGGCATTCCTGCCTGAACTCGCGCAACCCGCCAAGGTCCTTTTCCCTAGGCCGGGCGAAACAGAAACGCCGGGCGTGATGCCCGGCGCTCAGACCGAAGGTGGACGATCGACAAGCCTAGTCCGCGAAGGCAAACTCATAGCGCTTCCCGGGCTCCCACGTCGTCCGAACGGTCACAAAGATCGGCACGGTGCCCCGGTAGGCTTCAGTCGATTCCGCCGCCAACTTGTTGTGAGCGGCGAGCCCGGGATCACGCTCAGGGAGGAAGACGACGACCGCCCCCTCAGGAATGCGCTCCGCCGCGTCAGGGTGCGTCGCGAGGTAGCCAAGGAACTCTGCCGCATACGCTGAGTTCTCAGAGAAGATTGGGTTTCCCATCTCACACTCTCCGCCCGTACTGCTCTCGCCAGCCTTCCCACATGGCCTGAATCCTAAGGATAGCGTACGTCACGGCTTCGTCCAGGTCAAGGTGAATCACGCGGGGCTCGCCCTTCCCGGTGATCGGGTCCATCAGATGTTGGTGGGCCTGGCCGCCGTGATTGTCAAAGATCACGATGGTGTGCCACGCGCCGATATAGGCATCGTATCGGACCGCAAACCTGGTGATGTGGCCCCGCTCAGTCTCCAGTTCGACCCCATAGCGGTCTTCATGAGTCAACAACACCTCAAAACGGCGGATCGCCAAGGCGCGTTTACCCTCAACACTTCATCTGCTGGTGTCAGGCCTGGTGCTAGTACGGGGTCGCAAGCCATCGCTTTTTATCGTAGTCTATCATAGCAACGGAAGCAAGGCAACCCTGCGTCACACCTTGCAAAGCGGCTCCTGGTGTGGGTTTGTTCGTTCTCCTGTGGACGGTCTCAAAATCCCGCGGAGCTTGCTCCATGAGGGTTCGACTCCCTCCCCCGGCACCACAGCTATCTTTGCGTCCCTCCCTTGCGATCCCTGCCCGCCTCAGGCCTTACCTCGCTTGTTGCCTCGACTTCCCTGGCGCTGCCGACCGGAGGAGCTTATCCTGATCTTCGGCGAGCTTTAACTCGCGCTTGCCACTACTGCCCACCGCTTGACTTGACCACAGCCGATTCCGCGCTCTATACTCGTGACAGTGCAGGATGACCGCGAGTGAGAGGTGAGTGATGCGACACTGGGTGATAGGTCCGACGGCGGCGATAATGATCGCCGTACTGGCGGGGTGTGCCGTGGCACCGCCCGCCTATCGTGTTACCCCAGACGGGGCCAAGGAGTTCGTCCTGACGATGCGGGCGGGAAGCTTCTCTCCAAACTACCTCGTCGTCAACCAGGGAGACCGAG
>JBGPUH010000092.1:0-8467 GCA_041491025.1 Methylomirabilis sp. (SeqCode) | reverse complement strand
CTCCTCGACAAATGGGGACGACGCTGCCAGTACTGCGACACTGAGCATGTCCCGCTGCAGGCCGAGCACATTCTCTCGAAAGCCCACGGTGGCACCGACCGCGTCTCGAACCTCACGCTTGCCTGCAACTCCTGCAACCAGCGCAAGGGCACCACCGATATCCGTCAGTTCCTCGCGCACGACCCAACACGCCTTACCCGCATTCTCGCTTACGCGAAGACTCCACTCAAAGATGCCGCCGCTGTCAACGCAACTCGTTGGGCGCTCTGGCGCCGTTTACAGAGCACCGGCCTCCAGCTGGAAACCGGTAGTGGCGGCCGGACAAAGTGGAACCGCACCCGCTTTGACATCCCTAAGGCCCATGCGCTCGACGCCCTCTGCGTCGGCATGGTCCACTCCATCCGGAACTGGCGCCTCCCGGTTCTCTCCATCAGGGCTTGTGGCCGAGGAAGCTACCAGAGAACCCGTCTGACCGCCCACGGGTTCCCCCGCGGGTACCTGACTCGACACAAGCAAGTCTTCGGTTTCCAGACCGGCGACCTCATCCAGGCCACCGTTCCATATGGCACACATGCTGGCATCCATACCGGCCGCGTGGCCGTAAGAGCTACGGGATCCTTCAATGTGCAGACGTCGGCGGGCACCGTGCAGGGCATCTCCCACCGACACTGCCGCCTACTCCAACGAGCGGATGGCTATGGCTACACACTCACAGCGCTCCTCCCCTCCTTAAAGGAAGGGGTTTCCGCGCCTGAGAGAATTCGATGAAATCGCGAGCAGGTGAGCATCCCCCGTGTCTCATGTGTCGTGGAGCAGGCCACCGCCAAAGCAGGCGGTGGCCAGTCGTGTTGGCATACCTAGACAGCCTGTTCCGGCAGGACAACGGGTGAATCGCTGGCTGTGGAAGACCGCATGGGCATGCCTTGTCCTCGGCGTGTTGCTGAATCTGTGGGCCGCGCGATCTCCCGAGGTCAGGGTGACAGCTACTGCCTCCGCTGCACCCGCCGCCGACGCGTCTCCCCCCTCGGCCGCCAGGCCGCACGAACTTGACGAGGGTGCACTCCGCTTTGAGGTGGAGCCTGATGACGTGGAGATGTATCTGGACGAACACTACCTGGGCAGGGCCGGCGAGCTGCGCGGACGCACCATGGAAGGCATCCTCGCGGGGAACAGGTTATTGGAACTACGACGGGGTGGTGAACGAACCTTCCTGCAGGTTGTTGTCCCGCTCAACGGGACCCGGACCATTCGCGTGAATCTTGCGGCACCCGCCTTAGAGGGTTCATAGTAGATCCAAGTGCGTTCATAGTTCATAGAAAAAAGAAGATTGAGGTTTTTGATGTTTTAACTCTGAACTCTGAACTCGAACTCTGAACCCCAAATTATCTGAACAGATCCTCCTCGGGGGGCCGCAGCAGCATCGAGGCCCGACCCTCCCCCTCCGGATAGCGATAGCCCCGAATCAGGACTGCGGGGATTCGCTCCGTTTTCCCCATGACCAGCTCGGCCGCGGCCGCCAGTTCGTCCGCTACGGCGATGATCGTGGCTGTGAGGTCCCGTCCGAAATCATCGCCGATTTCGCCATAATCTCTGAGCGGGAGCAGGCCGCTCACCCCGATGGCGACATTGGTGAGCCCCGTGCGCCAGGGGCGGCCAAAGGTGTCGGAGATGAGCACCGCGACCTCGACCCGGCAGAGCGCGAGAATCCGATCCCGGATGGCCTTCGCTGACGCATCCGGGTCGAGCGGGAGGAGAGCGGCGCACTCCTGATCCGGGAGGTTGGACCGGTCAACACCGGCATTGGCGCAGATGAAGCCGTGCTGGGTCTCAGCGAGCAGGACTCTGCGGTCCATCCGGACGATTCGTCGCGCCTCTCGAAGGATCAGCTCGACCAGGCGAGCGTCCTTGGCGAGAAGGGCGGCCCAGGAGTTGGCCAGCGGCGAGGGTGCCGCGTCATGAAGAGATACCACTCGCCCTTCGGCCTTGGAGACGACCTTCTGCGTCACGACCAGGACATCGCCCGGCCGGAACGCGAGACCCAGCGAGTTCACCGCCTCGACGATCAACGCGGCCAGGTCATCTCCGGCCCGAATCTCCGGGAGACCGGTCAGGCCGATCAGAGAGAGTTCAGGCGCCTTGCCCGACACCGAGTCTCCCTTCAATCCCGAGCCGGCGGAGCAGTTCGTGTGTCCTGGTCTCGCCTGGCTGCTCGAGGAGGCATCGGAGGTCTTCGATCTCATCGATGTCCAGAGCGAGGTTGGGAAGGTCACACACCTCGCAGGGCAGCCCCCTCCCCTCGGCCTCCCGCTGGTGGGCCCGGAAGCTATCGTATCCGAAGCGGAAGGGGATGGCCTCTGGTGGCCGTGCGAGCACCGCGTTGGTTCCGAGTCCATCACGTGACGGCACCAGCACGATCCCGGGGGATGAGGTTCCTTTCTCCACGATCCGGGTCAGATCGCTGAGGGTGACGCACGGGACGTCGAGCGGCAGTGTCAGCATCCCCTCGGCCCCCATCTGGCCGCAGATGGCGGCGGCCGCGTCCACCGATTGGCTCTGCCGGACCTGCCGGGCCTCTTGGATGACGCCGGAACCGTGCTGCCGGGCACACGCCGCGGCCTCGGCGTCTGAGGTGATGACCAGCACGCGATCAAGCAAGGGGCAAATGGCCACGACCGAAAGCACATCCTCCAGCATCGTCCTCGAGAGGAGATGTCGCTCGGCGGCCGTCAACACGGGTTGGAGCCGCTGCTTGCCTCTAGTTAACGCCTTCACCGGAATCACGGCGACAATCATTGGTCACTCAGGTCGGAGAGAGGCAAGCCACGAGAGTGTCTCCTTGGCCAGGGAGATCTTTCGCTCCAGGTTATGCATCACGGTCTCGGCCGTCCTTGCCGTGACCGAGAGCGCCTCGATGGCGGGGAGGAGCTCGGCGTCGAGCCGATCCACGATGAATAGATCGAGGAAGTCCTGATAGAGTCGCGCCACCGAAAGAGCCGAGACCTCGTAGCCGAGGCCGGCCAGGAACTTGTCGGTCGGGCCCTTCAGCGAACGGCCCCCAACAACCGGACTGATCGCCACAACCGGCGCCCCGGTGGCCCGCAGCGCATTCCGGATGCCAGGAACGCCAAGGATCGGTCCCATGCTGATCACCGGGTTGCTGGGGCAGAGAATGATCCCATCGGCGGCCTCGATCGCCTCGAGAACGCCTGGCGCCGGCCGTGATCGTTTCACGCCCTCGAAGCTCACCCCGCGCACGGCATGGCGAGCCCCGTCGCGGACGAGGTACTCTTGAAAGGGCCGCGGCCCCTGGTCGGTGAGGACGATCGTCGAGACCGGCTCGTTCGTCATCGGGAGGATACGGGCTCGGACCCCAAGGGAGTGCCTGATCGCGTCGGTCACTTCGGTGAGCGTCAGCCCCTGGCGAAGCAGGGCGGTCCGGTGCAGGTGGGTGGCAAGGTCTCGGTCCCCCAGATTGAACCAGGTCTCGCGGCCGTAGCGGCCGAGCCAACTGAGGGTGTTGAAGGTATCGCTCTCGATCCCCCATCCTCTTTCGTGATCGGCCAGACCCGCCAAGGTGTACACCACGGTGTCTAGGTCGGGGCAGATGGTGAGGCCATGCAGGACGAAATCGTCGCTGGTGTTCACGATGACCGTCAGCTCCGCCGGGTCGATCACGTGGCATAAACCCAGGAGCAGCTTGGAGGCGCCGGTTCCCCCGCCAAGGGCGACGATCATCGCTCGTTCTCCGGAAGGCCAGTGATGCGGACCCCCGCTTCCTGGGTCTTGTAGCGCCGGTTCAATTCCAGAAGCAGCGGGGTCAGTCCTTCGATGGTCCTGGCATGGTGCGCATCGCCAGCGTCGATGGCGCGGAGGCCGGCTTGCTCAACGAGTTTCATAGCGATCCGCCTCGCGTCAGGGTCGTCCCCGCAGACAAGGACATCGGAGTCTATCGCTCTCTTGGGGTCTTTCAGTACTCGATAGGAGATATTCTGGAAGGCCGCCACCACCTTCGTCTCAGGCCCGAGGAACTCCTGCGCCTGCTCCAGAGCAGATCGGTGGTTGGTCCTGGCCAGTCTCCCGGGCGCCTCGGGATCGAGCGGAACGGTCGCATCGATCAGGAGTTTGCCACGCAATGCTTCCTTCACCTCCTGCAGTGTGGCGAGGTGAGCGGCGTAAGGGACCGTCAGAACCACGACGTCAGCCTCTTCGGCGGCCCGTCGGTTCGACGTTCCGCGGGCGGCGGCTTTTCCTAACATTCGGTTCAGATGGTCGGCCGCCGCGGCAGCCCGTGTTTCATCCCTCGATCCGATGACGACATCCTCCCCGGCGGCCGCCCAGCGCAATGCCAGCCCCGCTCCCTCCCGCCCTGTCCCTCCAATGATCGCGATCTTCATGCATTCTCCCAAGGCGAAAAGCGTTCAGGGTAGTACGAAGTGCGTTCAAAGTTCATAGCAAGAAAAGGAACCGAAGGTTGGGCTTACTCTGAACTCTGAACTACGAACTCTGAACACTGGACTGTGAACTCTGAGGCCTGTAGCGGAACATGGTGGAGGTCGTCAGCATCCGGTACGAGCCGAAACGCTCCTCCGGGTTGTCGATCCGATCGAGAGGCCCCGCCTCTTCCTCTCGGCCATCATAGGCTTGGAGGATCTGATACGTGGTGCTCCGCTGCGCGGGGAGACGCCCCAGGTCGCGAATCATACGACGGAGCTCGATCGGCGGGATGAGTTGACCATGTGGCGCGCCGGCCGACGTGGAGATGCTCTCGTTGATCAGGGTGCCGCCGAGATCGTTGGCTCCGGCGGTCAGGAGGTACTGGGCAACCTTGGGGCCTTCCTTGACCCATGAAGATTGAATGTTCCTGAAGGTCGCGCCAAGCATCAGGCGCGCCAGCGCATGCATCTTGACCACCTCGCTGCCGGTCGCTCCCTGGCGCACCCCCTTCACCAGCTTGCGCCGGTACATCGGCGCCTCTTGATAGATCAGGCTCAACGGCACGAATTCGGTGAACCCGCTCGTGTCTTTCTGGATGTCGCGCAGGAGCGCCATGTGCTTCACCCAGTGGATCGGCTGCTCGATGTGCCCGTACATGATCGTGGAGGTGGTCCGGATGCCCAGGGAGTGGGCGGTGGTGATGACCTCTATCCACTGGCGGGTGGTGATTCGACCGCGGGAGATGATGTCGCGTATCTCGTCGTCGAGGATCTCGGCCGAAGTCCCGGGAAGCGTATCGAGACCGGCCTCCTGGAGCGCCATGAGATAAGGCCGGATGGGGATTCCGGATCGTGTGGAGCCGTACAGGACCTCCTCCGGTGAGAAGGCGTGGATGTGGATCTGCGGCAACTCCTGCTTGATGGCACGACAGAGATCGATGTAGTAATGGCCATCAAGTTTTGGAGGGAGGCCAGCCTGGATACACACCTCAGTGGCACCCATTTCCCAGGCTTCTTTCGCCCTTCTCACCACTTCCTCCAGTGGGAGGAGGTACCCCTCCTCTTCGCGGTGGTCCCGGCTAAACGCGCAGAAGGTGCAATGTTTGATGCACACATTGGTGAAGTTAATGTTGCGGTTGATCACATAGGTGACGGTTTCTCCCACCTGGCGCCGCCGCAACTCATCGGCTACCATGACCAGCGCTTGCAGATCCAACCCCTGGGTTTTGGTGAGGCGCAGCCCCTCTTCCGGGGACAGTTCTCGGCCCTCAAGCGCGGCGTCTAGCAGGCGCGCCACGCTCGGCTCGATCCGGCAAAGGAGCCGGCCAAGCTCCTCATCTCGTGGGAAAGACTGCTCCTGCCTCATGCTGCTCCACCTCCTTTGGGTACCCGGCCTCGTCCACCAGGGCCATGATCCTGGGGGCCAGCGTGGGAGGGATGAACCCTTCCTTCTGGACGATGTACTCGGGGTAGATCGTGAGCCGCTCTCTCAAGCGGTAACCGAGGGATGCGGTCCCATCGCGCAACGCCGTGATCTGTGGCCACGGCGCCTCGGGGTTGATGAAGTCCTTCGTGAGCGGCGAGATTCCGCCCCAGTCGTTGATCCCCGACAACAGCAACAGGGGGTAGGCGTCGGGTGTCAGGTTCGGTGGGGCCTGAAGGTTCATCTCTGCTCCCAGAATCAGGCGTGCGACGGCAAGTGTCCTGAGCATGTCGAGCAGCGTTGGCTCCGGATGGGCCCGCATCGGGATTGTGGGTTTGGCTCGGAAGTTCTGGATGATCACCTCCTGGATGTGGCCGTACCTCACATGAAGCGCCTTGATGGCAAACAGGGAGTCGATCCGCTCCTCAAGGGTTTCGCCGATCCCGATCAGGATTCCGGAGGTGAATGCGATGCGGAGCCGTCCAGCCCCCTCGATAGTTCTGAGGCGAAGGAGGGGGTGCTTGTCAGGCGCCGGATGATGCGGCCCGCCGGGGTGCATGAGCCGCACGCTCACCGATTCCAGCATGAGACCCATACTGGCGTTTGAGTCGCGCAGCATCGCCATCTCCTCGATGGTCATCGTTCCGGGATTGGCGTGAGGGAGGAGCCCCGTTTCCGCCAGTGTGAGCCGGCAGATCGATGCGAGATATTCGATCGTGGTCCGATAGCCGCGATCGGTCAGAAAACGCCTGGCTTCCGGGAAGGCCAGCTCCGGTTTCTCGCCGAGGCTGAAGAGCGCCTCCTTGCACCCCAGCCTGGCACCGGCAGAGGCGATGGCCAAGACCTCCTCGGCGGTCAAGAAGCCGTCGCCCGGCTCCCCGGGGTCCCGGCGGAAGGTACAGTAGCCACACCGATCGCGGCACAGCCGGGTGAGGGGGATGAAGACCTTCTTGGAGAAGCTGACCGTCCGCCCCCTTCCGGTGTCGCGAATGGCAGAGGCCAGATCCAGGAGATGGAGCAGATGGCGGCCAGAAGCCCGTATCAGCGCGAGGGCGTTCTCACGCGTAAGGGGCTTGCCAGAGCTTGCCGCCTCCAGCGCAGTCTCAATGGCCGGACAGGCTGGCCCCGGCGCCGGCTCGCGATCCAACAGCCCCAACTGATTCAGGGCTTCGCTGGCGGAAGTGGACATGGGATCTCCACGGGCTTCAGAGTTCAAAGTCCCGATCCGAGAATAACCAGTGGGGTGAGTCCCGCGGCCAGCGGGTCCTGTCGCGGTGATCAGCCCCCGCCGTCCTCGCTCCACCCATCCCCCAGTGGGACCCTTGCGCTGCGGGCCGGGTACCCGCGCCGGAGGCGTGGGTGGGCGCCCGCTCACCGCGCCACCCGCTGAGTAGTCTGAAATCCGCAGCCCCGTTAATTTCGGATTGGGGACAGTTCCTGCTGCCTTTCGGTTTAGTGTGTGCTCACCGGCTATGAACTCTGAACGCCTTTCGTTCTACCATGAACGCTCTTATTCGAATGTGCCCCAGGGTACAACCTTCGTGGGCGTAATGGCGATTACCGGATTGACGCCCTCAGCCAGGTTCATGGCATGGTACTGGGGATACTTCTTACGAAGGAGGTTTACCGCTCGGCTATGTTCCGTGCCTGCAGGCTCGATGGCCGCAATCCCATGGATAATGATGAAGCGGAGGCGACTCCAGTCCTCGTCATACTCGTCGATGATCACGCAAATCCGGGGGTTAGCACGGATGTTCACAAGGCGTCGAAGCAGGTTGGCTTCAACGCGTTTGGGCTTCTCGTCCACGGCCGAATAGAGTCGAGACCCATCGTACGCGTAACAGATCGGGACGATATGAGGACAGCCGCCAGCGTCAACGGTCGCCATCCTGGCCACGCGGCTGGTCTGGATAAAAGCTTGGATCCCTTTCGAAAGTTCCACGGGACCTCACCAACTTGGAGGGCAGCATGAGAGCGGCGAGATTGCACGGATATTGACTTTATAGCATCAGGGGTATATCGTCAACAGCAATCCCGGAGCGCCGAAAGTTCAGAGTTCAGAGATCAGAGTTCAGAGTTCTGAAAGGGAAAGAGCGTTCATAGTAGGCCGAAGAGCGTTCATAGTTCATAGCAAGAAAAGGCAGGCAGGATTCATCTCTTACTATGAACCCTGAACTCTGAACTATGAACGATCTTCGCATGCTGTAAACGAAGGAGAGAGATGCCAGCAGCAAGAAAAAAGCTTGTGATCGGGCGCCGCGCGCCGGATTTTACCCTCCCTTCAACCGGGGGGAAGGCCATTCGGCTCAGCGACTTTAGGTGGAAGAAACAGGTCGTGCTTGCCTTCTACTGTCTTGACTGGACCCCTGGCTGAGCGAGGGAGATCCCTTCGTTGCAGGCGCGGGTCGCCGACTTCGAAAGGGTAAATGCCCAGGTGTTGGGCATCAGCGTGGATAGCGTGCCATGCCACGAGGCCTGGGCGGCCTCCCTCGGAGGAGTCACCTTCCCGCTGTTGAGCGATCTTCACCGGCGGGTGTGCGCAAGGTACGGCTTGCTCTGGAAGTCGTACAATATTGCCAGAAGAGCGGTGGTCCTCGTAGACAGGTCGGGG
>JBGPUH010000091.1:0-8566 GCA_041491025.1 Methylomirabilis sp. (SeqCode) | reverse complement strand
GAACCGCCACGTACAAGACCGAGTCACCTCGCTTGATCAGGAAGAGATCGATGTCTCCCTTCATCGATTCGCCGAGCAAGCGGCGGTACTCTTCGATGGACGATACCGGCTGCTGGTTCACCTCCTTGATCAGATCGCCAGGCCGGAGTCCAGCGTGCGCTGCTGGTCCGTTCTTGGCGACCCCGGTCACCACCAACCCCCTCTCCTCTTTGAGCTTGAACTCCTTGGCCTTTCCCCGGTCCAACGTCTCCACGGTCAGCCCCAGGTCCTTTTTCGACGGCTCGGCATCAGCCACCATCCGGTCAGAAAACTCACCGACCCGGATCGACAACTCCTCTTCCTTCCCCTTGCGGATGACCGTGATCAACGAGGTCTTGCCGATCGGGGTCCTCCCCACCTTCCGTTGCAGATCGCCCACATCCGCGATCGTCACGGCGTCGAATCCGACGATGATATCACCGGACCTCAGGCCAGCCTCTTCCGCAGACTGGCCCGGAAGGACGCTGCTCACAAGGGCCCCCTTCCTCCCGTCCACACCCAGGGCCTGGGCGAGAGTCGGCGTCAACTCCTGAATGGAGACCCCGAGGTACCCCCACCGGATCTTCCCGAGCGCTTTCAATTCCGGGAGAAGGGTCTTTGCCAGGTTGATCGGGATGGCAAACCCCACTCGGCGATTTGGCATGGTCGCGGTGTTAATCCCTATCACTTCACCCCTGAGGTTCAGCAGCGGACCGCCGCTATTGCCCGGGTTGATCGCGGCATCGGTCTGAATATATTCATCGTAGGGCCCACCGGCACCAAAGGCCCGCCCCTTCCGGCTCACAACGCCCATCGTCACCGAATAGTCAAGGCCAAATGGATTCCCTATGGCCAGCACCAGTTCACCCACCTTGAGTGCATCCGAATCACCCAGCGGAAGCGCGGTCAAGGGGCGAGGAGGATCGATCTTCAGGAGGGCGAGGTCCGTCCGCGCGTCCCGGCCAACGACGGTGGCCACTGCCTTCTCACCTCCGAACAGCTCCACCTCCACCCGACTAGAGCGCGCCACGACATGCTGGTTCGTGACGACATAGCCGTCAGGATGAATGATGAAACCCGAGCCGACCCGTGGTCGCTCGTCCGGGATCTCAGGATGCCCCGGAGGGAGTTCCTGCTCTATGTCTCGCTTGTCAATGATGCCGACCTGGACCACAGATGGGCGTAGCCGCTCGACCAACTTCGAGAGCGCATCGCTGAGCCGGCGGAGTTCGGTGGGCGCGGCGGGGGTCGATCCATTCTCGATCCATAGATCAGACGCGGCAGGCAAGGGGTCAGGGGCAGCGAAGAGCAGCCACGGCAACAGGACCGGGATCAACACGACGACCTTCCACGCGGCGGAGCCTGTCTTGACACGACCATCGCTCATTGTGCTATCTCCTCCATCACACACACATCATGCGAGAAATCCTGGGGCCGCTGCGACATCACACATCAGCTCCCGGACCAGGCTGTGATATCGATCACCGACCGGGACGAGTTCGATCGCCCGCGCCTCCGACCCGGTCTGCCGCAGTCGCACGGTGAGCCGTTCCCTTGGAAGCATTCCCCATCCATGCTCGGCCCATTCGACCGCAGCCACCCCATCGCCTTCCAGGCAGTCATCCAGCCCCAAGGTGGCGAAGGCCTCCGGAGTCTCAATACGGTACAGGTCGATATGATAGAGGGGGAGCCGGCCGAGATACCGGTGCATGATGGTGAATGTCGGACTGCTCACGTATGTGGCTGGATCGACGCCAAGCCCACGAGCCAGCCCTTGGACCAGGACGGTCTTTCCTGAACCCAGCTCGCCGATGAGGGCGATCAGGTCTCCCGCTCGGGCGTGTCTGCCGATCGCCGCCCCTAGCCTGCACGTCTCTTCGGACGAGGCGGAGCGATAGACTGCCGCCACCACCTCTTGAGCCGACTCGGTCATTGTCGGCGGGAGAGGCCCGATCGATATGCCGCCTCCTCGACTGCCGCAGCCACGGCCTTATGGACCTCGATATCAAGCAGCCCAGGCACCAACTCACCCTCGGGCGCCTTGGCCGCGATGGCTTTCGCCCCGGCGATCTTCATGGAGTTATCGATCCTCCGCGCGCGCGCGTTCAGGGCCCCCCGGAACAGCCCTGGAAACGCGAGGGCATTGTTCACGTACTTGCCATCTGTGGCAAATGCGGCGCCGGCGGCCAAGGCCTCCTCCGGGCGGATCTCAGGATTGGGATTGCTCAGGGCCAGGATCACCTGCCCCTTGCGCACCATCTCGGGTTTGATGAGGCCTGGGCTGCCGGTGGTGGTCACGACGATGTTGGCGGCTGCCAACACCTCCTCCATCGTCCCCGTCCGGCCGCCTGCGTCCTCCAGCCGTTTCATCGCCTCTGGTTTGAGATCGCTTCCGAGGATCTGCTTGACGCCGTAGGAAATCAGCAGCCTCGAGGTCCCCGTTCCCGCCGCGCCAAGTCCGATGATCCCAACCGTCTGATCAAGCAACGAGATCTTGGCCAGGCCGCAGGCGTTCAGGAGCGAGGCCAGGACCACGACCGCCGTGCCATGCTGATCGTCGTGCATGACGGGGATGTCCAGGACCTCATCCAATCGCCGCTCGATCTCGAAGCATTCGGGGGCGGCCACATCCTCCAGGTTGATTGCCGCGAACGTCGGGGCGATCGCCTTCACCACCTCCACGAAGCCATCCACCTCTCGCACATCGAGCAAGATCGGGACGCCATTGACCCCAACCAGCCGCTCCAGGAGGACCGCCTTCCCTTCCATGACCGGCATCCCTGCCACCGGCCCGATCGCGCCGAGACCGAGGATGGCGGTGCCATTCGTGACGATCGCAACGGTATTGGCGATCGAGGTGTACTCATATGCCTTTTCCGGATCAGCTTCTATCAGCCGGCACACCGATGCCACCCCAGGCGTATAGATCTTGCGGAGATCGGCGATGGTCTCCAATGGATAACGGCTCTTCACCCCGATCTTCCCACCCAAGTGCCGCCGCAGGACTTCATCCACCACCTCAATGACGATGATCCCTTCGAGCTGAGTGACTGCACGGAGGATCTCCCGGAGGTGCGTGTCGTCGTCTACATAGACGGAGATGTCCCGGGTGTTATGGGTGAGGCCGAGGCTGACCGTTTCGATCTCTCCGACGCTACCTCCCGCATTCCCGATGGCGGTGCACAACTTCCCCAGGTAGCCAGGCGCATCCTTGATCAGGACCTTGAGCGTCTTGACCAGCTTGTCCGCGTTCTTCTCGATCTGCATCGGCGCTCCCTTGCCCCACTGCTCTTCGCGTTCAGTTCTCAGCCTTCTGCGCCCGCGCCTTCATTCGCCGAATTGCCTCCGGGATCTGTGCCATGAGGTCAGAGGCCAGCATCGCCTCCTGGCCAACCGACTCGGCCGCAAGATCGCCGGCCAGACCGTGGAGGTACACCCCGGCCCTGGCAGCCAGGCCAGGGTCCACCCCCTGGGCCAGGAGGCCGGCAATCAGACCGGTCAGCACATCGCCCGTCCCGCCAGTCGCCATGCCGGGATTGCCCGTCATGTTGATCGCGACTTGCCCCACGGGGTCCACAACGAGGGTGCGGGCACCCTTCAACACCAGGTGTACTCTAAAGCTCGTCGCCACTTTCTGGGCGATGGGAATCCGGTTCTGCACCACCTCCTCCCGGCTGATGCCGAGGAGACGAGCCAGTTCCCCGGGGTGCGGCGTGAGGATCACCGGGACGGCGGCCTTCGTAAGCGTTTCGAGCTTCGGACCCAGGGCATTGATCCCATCGGCGTCCACGACCATCGGCACCCTGGCGGAGCTCACCAGCTCCCGCACCAGCTCGGCGGTCTCGGGATGAGTGGACAGACCAGGGCCGACCGCCAACGCCCGTTTCCCCTCGGTCAATGTCAAGACCCTATCCAGGGCGGGAAGGCCAACGGTGCGCTCCCTGGTCTCCGGAAGCGGCTCGGTCATCACTTCAGTGAGCTTCGCCTCCATGAGGTCGTTCAGGCTTTCCGGAAGGGCGAGCGTCACCAACCCGGCGCCGATCCGAAGGGCCGAAAGCGCACACATCGCGGCAGCCCCGGTCTTGCCGGGCGAGCCGGCCAGGACCAGGGCGTGGCCATAGGTCCCTTTGTGGGCGTTGGGATCACGCGGTGGCAGCGCACCCGCCACATCGGCCGGTTCCAGGAGAGCGACCTCAAGGCTCGGGTCGGAAAGCAGTTGAGGCGGCAGGCCGATGTCCACGGTCACCAGCCGGCCAGCCTGCGAAGCCGCCGGAAAGAGAATCAGGCCGAGCTTCGGAAGGCCGAAGGTGATCGTGAGCGCGGCGGTGATGCTGGATCCGGCAATTCCGCCCTCATCGCTGTTCAGACCGGAGGGGATGTCGAGCGCCACGATCGGGCGACCAGATCCGTTCAGCAGATCGATGGCCTCGGCGAAGAGCCCCTTGACGGCCCCCGTCGTCCCGGTCCCCAGGATGGCGTCCACAAGGATGTCAGCCCGCTCGAGCGGTCCCTGGATCGCCTGCAGATGCTGGCTCGTCGTGACCTCGCGAATCGGGAGGCCCAATTTCTGGATGATCTCCAGATTCGTCTTCGCATCTCCCTTCACGTCGCCTCGTCTGGCCAGCAGGAAGACTTCGACAGCCGTCTCCCGGTCGAAGAGGTGGCGTGCCACGACAAAACCATCGCCCCCATTATTCCCCTTCCCGCAGACGATGCCCACGCGGCTCCTGGACAATCGAGGGAACGAGCGCTCCAACTCTAGGACCGCCTGAAGTCCGGCGTTCTCCATCAGGAGCAATGACGGAATGGTGAACTCTTCCGTCGCGCGCCGATCCACCTCGCGCATCTGACTCGCCGTCACGACTTTCATTCCCATCCGCCCATCCCCCAGGAGCGCCGCCTAGCCCCCATCCGTGGCAATGACGAAGGCGACCGCGTACTCACCATCGTGGGTCAGGCTGACCAGCGTCTGCCTGATCCCGAGACGAACCGCCGCGTCGAGTGCCCGCCCTGAAAACACAAGGCTCGAAGGCCCGCGTCCACCGCCCACGATCTCTACATCCCGCCACGCGATCCCCTGACCCCATCCGGTGCGAAGCGCCTTGAAGGCCGCTTCCTTGGCGGCGAAGCGCGCGGCAAGGTGCCGTCCGGGGAAGGGATGGCGCCGGAAGCGCTCCCGCTCCGCTGTGGTGAAGAGACGATCGAGGAAACGGCCTCCGTAACGCGCTATCGCCCGCTCAAATCGCCCGATCCGAACGAGGTCGATTCCAATGCCGATTACCACCGCCGCCCCTCCCAGCGTTCAGCAGAACGGCCCGAAGCCCAGGTGTGAAACGCTCCTCAATCTCGTTCCTACCACCTCGCACCCCGCACCTCGGACCCTGCACGTTGTATATCCATGGCCGCCAGCATTTCTCGGACCGCCCGCTCCATGCCCACGAGCACGCTCCGGGCAATCACACTGTGCCCGATATTGAGCTCCTCCACCTCCGGGATGGCCGCGACCGGCCCGACATTGCGATAGTTCAATCCATGCCCGGCACTGACCCGAAGCCCCAGCTCCCTGGCCAAGGTGGCCGTCTTGATGAGCCGTGCCATCTCGGCCTGCTGGGCCTTGTGCTCGCTCGCCTCAGCATATGCCCCGGTGTGGAGTTCGACCAGGTCAGCCCCCGTTCGCGCGGCAGCCGATACCTGATCCTGGTCCGGATCGATGAAAAGGCTGACGACGACACCGCCCTCCCGCAAGGCGCGCACGGCCTGCGCCACCGCGTCGAGATGCCTGTGAACGTCGAGTCCACCCTCTGTGGTCAGCTCTTCACGCCGCTCCGGGACAAGCGTGGCCATGTCCGGTTTCACCGCCAGGGCGATGCGGATCATGTCCTCCGTGATCGCCATCTCCAGATTGAGCTTCGTCTTGACCAAGCGCCGGAGCACCTCGAGATCCCGATCCTGGATATGCCGGCGGTCTTCCCGTAAGTGGACAGTGATGCCGGAGGCGCCGGCCAGCTCCGCCAGCACCGCAGCATGGGCGGGATCAGGCTCCTGCCCCCGCCTTGCCTGCCTGATCGTGGCGATATGATCAACGTTCACGCTCAAAGTCGCCATGGCTCACTTCGTTCGCCGTTTCGAGTTGCGGGTTCCGGGTTTCGGGTTAAGATCAAGATTCCCTAACTCGCAACCCGGAACACAAAACCCGGAACCATCTTCAACCCATCTCTTTCTCGATCACGAGCGCGATCTCACGGGCCAACCGCTCGACGGTCTGATCGTCCCGTCCCTCCACCATCACGCGGGCCACGGGCTCCGTGCCCGAGAGTCGGACCAGGACCCGCCCCGTCTTCCCGAGGCGCGTCTCCGCCGATCGGATGACCTGCTGCACTCTCGGCAGCTCCTCCAAAGCCCGCTCCCGACGCACCTGGACATTGACCAGGACCTGTGGGTACGAGGTCATGCATGCCGACAGCTCCGACAGCCGCTTGCCGTGCCGTTGCATGGCCGCCAGCACCTGCAGGGCCGTCACAATGCCGTCGCCGGTGGTGTTGTGCTCCAGGAAGATGATGTGCCCGGATTGCTCGCCACCCAGCGTGTATCGTTTCGCCAACATCTCTTCGAGGACGTGCCGATCGCCAACGGCGGTTCGCACGACCCTGATCCCGGCCTCTTGCATGGCGATCTCCAGGCCGATGTTACTCATCACGGTCGCGACGACGGTGTCCTCATGGAGCCGGCCTTCCCGCTTGAGGTCGAGGGCGCACAACGCCAGGATGTGATCCCCATCGACCAACTCACCCCGCTCATCCACGAAAAGGACCCGGTCGGCATCGCCGTCGTGGGCAAACCCGATGTGCGCTTTGTGTCTCAATACCGCTCGCTGCAGTCCTTCCGGGTGCAACGAGCCGCAGCCCTTATTGATGTTGGTGCCGTCGGGCTGGACATTGAGGGGCACCACCTCCGCATTCAGCTCCTTGAGAACCGCAGGGGAGACCTTGTAGGCGGCGCCGTTGGCGCAATCCACAGCCACTCGCATCCCCTTGAGCGTCATCCCCTTCGGGAGGGTGGTCTTGGCGAATTCGATGTAGCGGCCAACTGCGTCGCTGATGCGGTAGGCCTTCCCGATCTCCCGAGGGGCGGCCCTGATCCCATCCACCTCTCCACTGAAGATCAACTCCTCGATCTTCTCTTCCATCGCATCAGGAAGCTTCAGGCCATCGGCGGAGAAAAACTTGACGCCGTTATCCTCGTACGGGTTGTGCGAGGCTGAGATGACGACTCCGGCGTCGGCCCGAAGGCTTCGGGTGATGAACGCGATCCCCGGCGTCGGGAGCGGGCCTACCAGCAGCACATCCACCCCCATCGAGGTGATCCCTGCCGTCAGCGCCGTCTCCAGCATGTATCCGGTGAGGCGCGTGTCCTTCCCGATGACGATCGCGGGGCGCTGCGTTGACCGCCTCAAGAGATGGGCGGCTGCGCGACCCACCTTGACCATGGTCTCCGGGGTCATCGGCTCCCTGTTGGCCACGCCTCGAATTCCGTCGGTGCCGAACAGCTTTCTCACGACCCGCTCCTCTCCAGGCGACCTCCACGTGCGCGGCTGCCTCACGACGATGGGCGCCCGCTGTTGCCTCCGATCTCAACAGAGACCTGGACGGAATCAGTTCCTTCCACTTTCACCGACTTCCCGACAGGCTCGAGGGAGGTCCGGACGGCGAAATCACGAGACCGCCCCTCGATGCTGACCGCGGAGGTGTAGACCTTGGCCACCCGGCTCACTGCGCTTCTCGGCCCCACCACCCGCACATGGTCGGGCCGTGCAGAGGCCCGCCTGAAATAGTGCCCCGAAGCAGGTGTCCCTTCCACGCGCGCCGCGACCCGCACCTCTCGTTCTGCCACCGACTCCAGGACCAGTCGCACCCACCTCGGCGAAGCCTGGAGGGCCTCCACGCCGCGAGGTACTTCGATCTCCTCGGCCCTCACAGCCACCAGGTTCTCCCCCTCCTTGAGCTGGGAGAGATCCAGATTCAGGTTCACGTCCTCGGAAGGGAGGCTGCTGACCAGACTCTTGGGACCGCGCAGCCTCACCGTCACGAAGGTGCCGGGGTCGTTGAGAAGAACCATGTTCTTGGGAAGCCGCGCGAGCTTGATCGGCACATTCAGCATCCGCTCGTCCTTCTGTTCCCCCGCCACGACCACCCAGAGGGCGAACGCAAGGCACAAGGAGGCGAGCTTAAGGCCGAGATTGCGAACTGACGCTTCTTTCATGGTCCCTCATGCAGTGATCACTGCCCGCATGGATGGATCATCAGTTATCGTGCATACCGCGAGTGCCGTTCCAACGTGTTGCGGCGAATGGCCAAGAGGTATGCAGCACATACGTCCCTTTCAGCGAAGCGCCACTGCTTTGGCGTACCTAATACACACGTCTGTAATCTTGTTGCACAGGCGCGGGTCCTGTCCTCCCCTCCCGATCCCTTCGGGCTCCGGGAACCCAGCCCCATCCGTCCTCACTCCACCCATCCCCCAGTGGGGCCCTTCCGTTGCGGGCGGATGG
>JBGPUH010000090.1:0-8572 GCA_041491025.1 Methylomirabilis sp. (SeqCode) | reverse complement strand
GTGGGGACACGAGTCTCGCAAATTGGCTGCCAAGGTGTTCGGTCTGGATCTGAATGAGATGGAAGATCGGCATCACCTGACCTTCGATACGTATGAGGTGGGCAAGCTCAGCCTGGAGGAATACTTGAGCCGGGTGGTGTTCTACGAGGAGCGGCCGTTTACTCCGGCTCAGTTTCGGAAATTCATGTTCGCCCAGTCGAAGCCATATCCCAAAATGATCGAGTTGGTCCGCCAGCTCAAGGCAAAGCACGGATTGAAGATCGCCGTGGTCAGCAACGAAGGGCGGGAGTTGAATGCGTATCGGATTCGGGAGTTCAAGCTGGATGGGTTCGTGGACTTGTTCATTTCCTCCTGCTTCGTTCATCTTCGCAAGCCCGACGCGGACATATTTCGAGTTGCGCTGGACATCGCCCAAGTGCCAGCCAGGCGGGTGGTGTACATCGAAGACCGCCCGATGTTTGTCCAGGTTGCGGAGACATTAGGCATGCGTGGCATTCATCACACTGATTACAAATCCACTTGCGCCAAACTGGCCTCGTTTGGATTGGAGGTTGCAGAATGGGGGAAGAACCATTCGTGACACCAGCTGACTCAAGCGTCCTGACGATCAACGGCGGCTCGTCGAGCATGTGGTTCGCGTTGTATGACGCGGGCGAACCGCTGTGGCTGCTGCTGGATGGGAAGGTGGATCGCATCGGTCTGAGCGGCACGAATGTGATAGTCAACGACCCGGCTGGAAAATCGCAGGTCAGTCGCAGCATTGACGCCGCCGATCACCGCACGGCGGTGGGTTGTCTGTTGGATTGGCTCGAAACGCAACAGGCTTTCGCGTCGGTCAAGGCCCTGGGACACCGGGTGGTACATGGCATGACGCATTCCGAGCCGGAGCGGGTCACGCCGGAGTTGCTCGATGAATTGCATCGCATCACGCCGAGTGACCCGGATCATCTGCCGCGCGAGATCGAGCTGATCGAGGCATTCCGCCAGCGTCATCCGAAACTGCCCCAGGTGGCATGCTTTGACACGGCGTTTCACCGCACCATGCCGCGTGTCGCCAAGCTGCTGCCGATTCCGCGGCGCTACGAGGCGAAGGGAGTTCAACGATACGGTTTCCACGGTTTGTCCCATACCTATCTGATGGAAGAACTCGCGCGCCTCGACGACCCGGCGGCAACGAAGGGCCACGTGATCCTCGCGCATCTCGGCAACGGTGCAAGTCTGGCCGCCGTGCGCGACGGCAAGAGCATCGACACGAGCATGGGCTTCACGCCGACGGCGGGATTGGTGATGAGCACCCGCTCGGGTGACTTGGACCAGGGACTGGTCTGCTACCTGGCGCGAAGCGAGCAAATGACCGCGTCGCACTTCGACCAGATGGTCAACCACGAGTCCGGGCTGCTCGGAGTTTCCGAGATCAGCTCCGACCTGCGCGACTTGCTCGCGCGGGAACCCGATGACGTTCGAGCGGCGGAAGCCGTGGCGCTGTTCTGCTATCAGGCGAAAAAATGGATCGGCTCCTTCGCCGCTGCGCTCGGTGGATTGGACACACTTGTCTTCGCAGGTGGCATCGGCGAAAACGCGCCACTCGTCCGGGCGCGTATCTGCGATGGACTCGGCTTTCTCGGCATTGAATTGAACAAGATGCGCAACGCGGTGAATGCGTCGCTGATTTCGACGGACGCCGGTCCAGTCACCGTGCGTGTTATTCGCGCCGACGAAGAACTCATGATCGCAAGGTCAGTCATCCTCGTCCTCAACCTCGGCACACATAAAGAAAGTTGAACCATGAAAACAAACACACTCACCCCGGAACTGCTCCAGAAGATGGATGCTTACTGGCGCGCCGCCAACTATCTGTCGGTCGGGCAGATTTATCTTTACGACAATCCGCTGCTGAAGCAGCCGCTGACGCTCGCGCATGTGAAGCACATGCTGCTGGGACATTGGGGCACGACACCGGGGCAGAACTTCATCTACATGCACTTGAACCGGGTCATCAAACAATATGACCTCGACATGATTTACATCTCCGGCCCCGGACACGGCGGCCCGGCGGTGGTGGGCAATACTTACCTCGAAGGAACTTACAGCGAAGTCTATCCAAACATCAGCCGGGATGAGGCCGGGCTCAAGAAGCTCTTTAGGCAGTTCTCGTTTCCCGGCGGGATTCCCAGCCATGCTTCGCCGGAATGTCCGGGGTCGATCCACGAGGGCGGCGAGCTGGGGTATTCGCTCAGCCATGCGTTTGGGGCTGTGTTCGACAATCCGGCTCTAGTCGTTGCCTGCGTCGTCGGCGATGGCGAAGCGGAAACCGGCCCGCTGGCCACGGCGTGGCATTCCAACAAGTTCCTTGATCCGATCACCGACGGCGCGGTGCTGCCGATTCTGCATCTCAACGGCTATAAGATTTCCAGCCCGACCATCCTCGCCCGCATCACCCGCGAGGAATTGGAACAGTTACTCCGTGGCTACGGCTGGACGCCATTCTTCGTCGAGGGTCACGAGCCGGAGCTGATGCATGAGGCCATGGCCGCAACGCTCGACACGGTGTTGGAGCAAATCAAACAAATCCAGCACGACGCCCGCGTCCACGGCAACATCACGCGTCCGCGCTGGCCCATGATCGTCCTCAATTCACCCAAGGGCTGGACGGGACCGAAAGTGGTTGATGGTCTGCCGGTCGAGGGCACGTTCCGGGCGCATCAGGTGCCTCTATCCGACCCGGCAAAGAATCCCGCACATCTCCAGCAGCTTGAAAGCTGGTTGAAAAGCTATCGGCCGGAGGAACTCTTCGATGAGCAAGGCCGTCTGAAACCAGAATTGGCAGAACTCGCCCCCAGGGGCGAACGACGCATGGGCGCGAATCCACACGCCAACGGCGGCAGTCTACTCCGCGATCTGCGGATGCCGGATTTTCGCGACTACGCGGTCAACGTGTCCTCCCCAGGCAGTATCGGCGTTGGTGATACGCATGTGCTCGGGCGTTTCCTGCGCGACGTGATGAAGCGGAATGTGGAGCAGCGGAATTTCCGCATCTTCGGCCCCGACGAGACGCTCTCCAATGGCTTGGAAGCCGTCTTTGAAGTGACCAACCGCCAATGGGAAGCCGCGACGGTTCAGAACGACGAATTCCTCGCGCCCAGCGGACGTGTGATGGAAATGCTCAGCGAGCACCAATGCGAGGGTTGGCTGGAGGGCTACCTGCTCACCGGGCGGCACGGACTGTACAATTGCTACGAGGCGTTCATCCACATCGTCGATTCGATGTTCAACCAGCACGCCAAGTGGCTGAAGGTCACGTCGCACTTGCCGTGGCGGCGGAAGATCGCCTCGCTGAACTACCTGCTGGCCTCGCACGTCTGGCGGCAGGATCACAACGGCTTCACGCACCAGGACCCAGGTTTTATCGACCACGTCGTGAACAAGAAGGCCGAGGTCGTGCGCGTTTACCTGCCGCCGGACGCGAACTGCCTGCTGTCGGTGATGGATCACTGCCTGCGCAGCCGGCATTATGTCAACGTCGTGATCGCGGGCAAACACCCTGCTCCGCAATGGCTGACGATGGACGCCGCCGTCGAGCATTGCACCGAAAGCATTGGCATCTGGCAATGGGCCAGCAACGACCAGGACGTTGAGCCAGACGTGGTGATGGCGTGCGCCGGTGACGTGCCCACGCTGGAGACGCTCGCCGCCGTTTCCATCCTGCGACAGCATCTGCCCGACCTGAGAATCCGGGTGGTCAACGTCATCGACCTCATGAAGCTGGAGCCGAATACCGAACACCCGCACGGGTTGAGCGATACGGATTTCGACTCGCTCTTTACCAAAGACAAGCCGATTATCTTTGCCTACCACGGCTATCCGTGGCTGATTCATCGGCTCACGTATCGCCGCACCAACCACAAGAACCTGCACGTCCGCGGCTACAAGGAAGAGGGCACGATCACCACCGCCTTCGACATGACGGTGCTTAATGATTTGGATCGCTTCCACCTCGTGATGGACACCATAGATCGCCTGCCGCAGACGGGCGACAAAGGCATCTATCTCAAGCAGCAGCTTCAGGACAAGCTCATCGAGCACAAGCAATACATAGACAAATTCGGCGAGGACCTGCCGGAAATCCGGAACTGGAAGTGGGACCTGGCCAACGCAGGCAAACCTGCGTGAAACCGGTCGGCGCCGCGGAGGATAGTCACCATGCAAACGGTCACAAAGAAATTCGTAGTGGAGAGCCCGCCCTCGAAGCCGGCGACGGCGAAGGTACAGCACGGGAGTGGGACAGACACACTCACTGGCGAGAGGAACGTCGCAGATCGCTCCTGGGTGCCTGAACACGTGCGTTCAGCTTAGCTCACATGAGGACACTGCCCGTCGCATAAATTCCCTTGCATCTTTCCCTCTTCCCTGCGTGTAATCAGAGAGGGTCACACACGACCGGTCCCTGCCCCGGCAACCGCAGATGAAACGCTGTGACGGGGCTGAGGCGGGCAACGACCCTGTGAGGGCGACCGGACTGACCGGGCCGGTCTGGGCCAGATAGGTCGTCTTGCCCTGGCAGGACCTCCGTTGCGGTCTCCAGGTTCGTGTCGTTGCTGGGGAGACAATCATGGGGAGGGCCGGCATGGCTGCCTCATTTAGCACGTTCTGGACGGGTCCGCGGTGGAGATGGGGGAGAATGACCCCATACGTCTTGGAGAGCGGAAGGGTCTTTTGCGGGGGGGGGGAACAGGAACACCCTCACCATTGCACCAGAGGAGGGGCCGATGAAACGAAGAGTCACCGCAATATTGGCCGTAGCGTTCACCTGGGCAGCAGTGGGTCAGGGGCTCACAACGGCCAGGGCTGACGACGTCCCCAGGATGACAAAGGAAGAGTTCCGAGCGAGACTGGGAGCTCCCGAGCTGGTCATCCTGGACCTGCGCATTGGCCGGGACTGGCAGGCGAGCGACCTGAAGATCAAGGGCGCGGTTCGGGAGGATCCGGGAGACGTCGCCGGCTGGGTCGAGAAGTATCCCAAAGAGAAGACCATTGTCACGTACTGCGCCTGAGCCACCGAGGCGACCAGTGCCCGGGTGGCACAGGAGCTGCGGGAGAACGGATTCCTGAAGGTGTATGCGCTCAAGGGCGGCTGGCGGGAGTGGGCCCAGGCGAGCTTCCCCACCGAGCCGAAGTAAGCTCATGGGTGGCAAACGCGGCGACGAGGCTGACGCGGAGGACGCCATGAAGACCGGCTAGGACCAGGACGATCTCGTGCGCTTCCCGGAGATCGGCCAGAGAAGGATCTAAGGGCCGCATTGAAGAAAGGATTATCTGGAAAGAGGCCTACTCTTATCGAGGTTCCCTTTCAGATCTCAAAATCGTTGAAACCTCCCAAGCTGTTCTGAGCGATAACCATGGAGTGGCATGCTCGACCTAGAATGCCGATATGCCATGTTCACTGAGACGCCTCAATTGTGATAGTCAAGCGGTGTTCCTCACACAGGTCTCAGCGTGGTCATCCGGGGCTGGCCGGGCGGTGGTGGAGTGCTGTTGCCCATCGCATAGCGCGGCGCTTGACAGGTCCCACGTTCTAGGTCGGCGACAGGCCCTTGCGCCCCGCCCGCTTATTCCACCTACATTCCACCTGTGATGCGAAATGAGGGTAAAATGATGGGATGTTACGCGAAAACGAGGTGAGGCGGTGCGTGTAACTCCTTGAAATATCAGCAGCGCCCAGAGACCATCTGGCCTGCTGAGACAACTCTGGATCTGCTTATCGAGGTTCGAATCCTTGCCCTCCAGCCATTCGGAATCCCTTGAATCTATTGGCCCGCTTGGCCGTTCGCTGAGCGGGCTTTTCTTGTTGTCAGGAAGCCAGGGCGCGGGGGGGTGCGTCCGGATCTCACCGTTGTGATGGCGCCCCACCTGCGTACTCCTGTCGATCGTCTGGGTCTCATCCTCGGTGGGGTACCCCTTGTCCCATGCTTCGTGTGGGCGCTGGCCTCATGGGGTGGTCACCGTCACCGGGACGAAGTCCGGGACCACGGTCTTGGTGTTCGTGCAGTCCCGAATGAGGAAAATGGCCTTGTAGGCGCCTGGCCCGATCGTGAATGCGGCCCTCATGAGGAAATACTGGGCCCCCACCGTTGACGGGGTCACCTGTGGATCGAGTTGGGCGAGAAGGAGCCCCTTCGTGGTGAAGACGAAAAACTGGGCAAGGGCCGGTGGCACGCCGGCGCAGGCTGGATTTGGATCGTAGTAGGTCGTCTGGACCTTCACTGCGTCGGTCGTAAGGAAGGTCGCTTGGGGGGCACTCGCCGAGAGCGTGCTGGCGAAACTGACCACGATGCCGATGGCATCGGCCGAGCCAGCCGTGATCGCCACCGGGGTCGGTGGGGGAGCGGTAGTGATCGTGAACGTCTGTGCGCCGGACGTGCCGCCCCCTGGCGCGGGAGTGCCCACCGTGATACTCACGGTGCCTGGGGTCGCCACATCGCTCGCGAGGATGGCGGCTGTCAGTTGGAGGCGGCTGACAACGGTCGTGACCCGGTTCGACCCGTTCCATCGCACGGTCGCGCCGGGGACAAAGTTGGTGCCGTTGACGGTGAGGGTGAACGCGGAGCCCGGCGCGGTCGTCGAAGCCGGGCTGAGGCTCGTGATCGTTGGGACCGGGTTATTGATCGTGAACGTCTGGCTGTTGGAAGTTCCGCCGCTGGTCGTGACGATCACGGTACCAGCACCTGCGGTTGCGAGATCACCAGCAGGAATGGCAGCGGTGACCTGGGTGCTACTGAGAAAGGTCGTGTTGCGCGTTGCCCCGTTCCACTTGAGCTGGGCGGTGGCATCGAAGTTGGTGCCGTTGACCGTGAGGGTCAAGGCGCTGCCAGGTGCCGTGGTCGACGTGGGGCTGAGGCCCGAGATGGTCGGGGTGGAAGGGGGGGGTGGGGTCGAGCCGCCATGCAGCTCGATCAGGGTGAGCGAACGGGCAGGAAAGGTATAGCTGAACGTGGGAGCCGCCGATGCGAGGCTGCTGGTGTTCAGGACCACGGCGGAGTGGTTGCCTTCATTGTTCGCGGCCAAGCTATAACCGGTGAGGGTCCGCACCGTGGCCGAGGGTTGTGGCGTGTAGCCAAGGAGGTGGGTTGAGGCGGTGACGGATTTGGATTGGTCGCGGTTGAGGACCAGCAGCGTGAGGCGGCCGGCCTGATCGGTGCTCGCCAGTGCCGCCAATGTGGGAATCGATGTCGCAGACGCCACGTTGCCCACCCGGGCGGTGCCAAAGGTCGGGCCGGTGACGGTGGTGTTGAGGAGCAGTGGTGCAAGACCATTTCGCATGAGCTCCAACGCATGGTACTGAGGTCGGGCCCACCGGCTGTTCGTGGTCCAGTCGAAATGCACGGCCGCGAGCTCACTACTCGTATCATGCATCGTCCACGCCGTCGCCAGCGTCACCTTGAGCTCGGGGTGGTGCAGCAGCGTCATGAGCAGGTCGGCGGCGTACAGGCTGCCGGCCAGGCTGGAGTAGTCGGGCGCCCCGCCGGTGAGCGGCATGATCCCGTACTCGGTCACGAAGAGCTCAATCTGCGAGGCCCGTCCCGAGTTCGCGGCGAGCACCGTGCGCAGGGTCGCCAGGTCGGCGACCACCTGCTGCGCCGCCGCCATCGTGGCCGTCAACCAGGGAGACCCCGTGTACGACGTGGAGGCGGCGGGGTAATACAGGTGCACCACGAGGGCATCGAGGACGGGCCCGGCGAGCTGTACCAGGGTGGCCGCCCATTCGTCGGTGGTGTCGGCCTGGCCCAGGTAGTGGGGTTCCGCCCACGTGACGGCGGCCACCTTGATGGCGGGGTCGATCGCCTTCATCGTGGTGGCGAACGCGACGACGTCGTGGGCGTACTGGCGCACGGTGGTGAACCCGGTTTCCCAGTTGCCGTAGATCTCGTTGCCGATCTCCCAGTAGAGGACGCCGTAGGGGGCGGGATGCCCCCGGTCGGCCCGCCGCTGGGCCCAGTAGCCGACGGTCTTCCAGTCGTGCCCCTCCGGGTCCACCCCGATCGCGCGGCCGTCGCTGGGACTCCCGTTCAGATACGCGACCCACGCGGCCGCGCGCTTGACTTTCTGCTCGAGCGACACGGCCGTCGAGAGGGCGCCGGCCGGGGTGCGGCCCGACCCGTAATTGACGGTGATGATGGCCCGGGCCCCGAAGGAGCCCACGAGCCGCATGTGCTCGTCGATGCCGTACTGGTTGGAGAACCAGGACGCTTGGCCCTGCCGCGGCCCGGGGCGCACCTCGACGCCCGCCGCATGCTGGGCGCCGATCCGGGGCACCCCGGTCAGGTGCGTCCCGGTGAGGCCGGTGAAGGTCACGGTATCGCCGTACAACCACCACTCCTCGGTCAGGGTCCGGTCCAGAAACACGGCGGACGACACCGTGCCCCAGTCCGGTACCGCCTCGAGGCTGACGGAGGAGGCCCCCCAACTGACCGGGGCGATCGTCTTGTACCCGAGCCCGTCCTCCCAGAAATACTCGTCCGTAATGCTCCCCCCGGGAAAGCGGAGCACCGTGGGCGCCAGCGTCTGGATGAAGGGT
>JBGPUH010000089.1:0-8613 GCA_041491025.1 Methylomirabilis sp. (SeqCode) | reverse complement strand
GTCATCGCCATCGTGGATCCCGGCTCGGCGCCCATGAAGCGCCTGAAGGACGAGGCCAAGCAGGCCGGGAAACTGGTCGATGCCACCAACGGCAGGCGCACCCGTTCGATCATCGTAACCGATAGCGACCACATCGTGCTGTCGGCCATCCAGACTGAGACGATCGCGCAGCGGTTCGAGGCCGACGTGCTCCCAGGTCGGACGGCCGGATAAGGGATCGCGGCCGACATGGAGCGGCAGCGGCTGATGGTGGTGGTGTCGGCCCCCTCCGGAGCAGGCAAGACCACCCTGTGCCAGGAGGCGGCGCGACGGATCCCGCGCTTGGTCCATTCCGTGTCTTTCACCACCCGCGCGCCGCGGCCAGACGAGCAGAACGGGCGCGACTACCACTTCGTGAATGAGGCCACCTTCCAGAAGATGATCGAGGGGGGCGAATTCGCCGAGTGGGCCGTGGTCCATGGGCACCTGTACGGAACCAGCCGCCTCCTGCTGGAGAAGCACTTCGCAGATGGCCTCGGTGTCATCTTGGACATCGACACCCAGGGGGCGGCCAAGCTGAGAAGGGTCTACCCGAGGGGGGTGTCCGTCTTCGTCGTTCCGCCCACCTTCTCGTTGCTAGAAGCAAGGCTCCGGCAGCGCCGGACCGACTCCGAGGAGGAGATCCGCCGGCGACTGGCCAAGGCCAGGGAGGAACTCCAGCACTACCGGAAATACCGCTATATTGTGGTGAATGATAAATTCGAAAGCGCCGTCGAACAGCTTTGCTGCATCATCACTGCCGAGCGATCCCGCAGAGATCGAGTAGATCTCTCCTTTCTGGACGAGGGAATCGGGTAGAGGAGGATTGTGGTCATGCCGCTACTGCCATTGGAACAGCTCCTGGTACATGTGGATAGCAAGTATCGTTTGGTGATCATCGCTGCCAAGCGCGCCAAGCAACTGATGCGTGGCGGCGAGCCGCTGATTGCGCCTAAGAGCACCAAGCCGACCTACATCGCCCTGGAAGAGATGGGGGCAGGAAAGCTGACCTATGAGGCCGAATTGGCGCATGGCGCGTTGCCTCAGGAAGTGCTCCCTCCAGAGGGGATTCCCACGTGGATCCGAAGCCTGTCAGCCGAGGAAACACTCGGCGAGGGGGTGACGGTCGAGGAGGAAGGCGAGGAAAAGGAGGAGCTCGACATCGAGGAAGCCCCGCCCGAGCTCCTGGCCGAATCGAGCGAGGAGCCGGAGATGACCGGTCTGGACGCGCTGGAGGCGCCAGAAGCGGCAGAGGACGAAGCCTGAAAGGTGACGGGTGTCGTGCTGGCAGGCGGCAAGTCCTCGCGGATGGGGTTCAATAAGGCCTTCATCGAATTCGGGGGCAAGCGGCTGATTGAGGCCACGGTGGACTGCCTTGCAGGGCTTTTTCCGGAGGTCTTGATCATCGCCAATGACCTCGATCTTTACGCCTATTTGGGTGTCAAGGTCATCCCAGATCTGATCCCGGACTCCGGCTCGCTCGGTGGGATCTATACCGGGCTGAGTTCCGCCTCACACCCCAGGTGTTTTTTTGCCGCCTGTGATATGCCTTTCCTCAACGCCAACCTGATCACCCTTCTCGTCCGCGAGGCCGAAGGGTGGGATGTCGTTGTGCCGCGGGTGGCAGGCGAACTGCAACCGATGCATGCGGTGTATGCCAAGTCGTGCCTCCCCTTTGTCAAGGAGGCGATCGACACGGGCATCTTGAAGATCGCCCGGTTCTTCCCGAAGGTCAAGGTGAAAACCATCGAAGAGCCCGCCCTGAGGGCGGTGGACCCTCATCTCCTCGGATTCATGAACGTCAACACGCCGCTGGAGCTCGAGACGGCCGAGGCGATCAAGCGACAGCAATCGACCCCGGCCGTCTAAGGCCGCTTTCGGCCCTACCAGAGGACGACCTGTCGTGATCCTGACCGCCCGCCTCCTCTTTCCGATATCCGCCCCTCCCCTTGTGGACGGTGGCCTCTTGATCCGTGATGGGGTAATTCGGGCGGTGGGTCAGGCGTCCACCCTCATCCGGGATTTCCCGGCGGAGCCCCATGAAGACCTCGGGAGCGCGATACTTCTGCCGGGCCTGGTCAATGCCCACACCCACCTGGAATTGACCGGACTGCACGGCCGCCTTCCTCTTGGCCGGTCGTTCACCGAATGGGCGACCGCGTTGCTCACCCTCCGGTCCGGCCTGAATGGCACATTCTTCGCCGCCTCTGCGAGCGCGGGGGCAGCGACCCTACTGAAGAGCGGCGTCACCTGCGTAGCCGACATCACCTCCTCCGGCGCCAGCCTTGCCCCCCTCAAGGCTCTAGGGCTTCGCGGCATCGTCTTTCAAGAGGTCCTGGGTCTCGACCCTGATCAGGCCATGGAACGGCTCAAGGGCGCCGAAGAGGCGCTTGCTTCGCTGGCGGTCGAAGCCAGCGGAAGTCTGTTGTCGGTCGGCCTCTCGCCCCACGCACCGTATAGCCTGTCCGAGCCGCTGCTCGAGCGATGCGCCGACCTGCTGCGCCGCTGGAACCTCCCGGCGACGATCCACGTGGCCGAATCGCCTGAAGAGGTTGCGTACGTGGGGCTGGGTCTCGGGTCGATCGCCAGCGACCTGCTGCCACTCGTGGGCCGGCGTTCGCCGTCACATCGAGTCTGCGGGGAGAGCCCGGTCGCGTTCCTCGCTCGATGTGGCCTGCTCTCGGAGCGACTGCTGGCAGTCCACGCCGTCCACGTGGGGGGGTCAGATCTGGAATTACTGCAACGGCATGGGGTTGCACTGGCCCTCTGTCCACGCAGCAATGACCACCTCAGGGTCGGAACCGCCCCGCTGCCCCGCTACCTGGCGGCCGGACTCCGAGTCGGGCTGGGGACCGATTCGCTGGGCAGCAACGAGACGCTGAGCCTCTGGGACGAGATGCGATTCGCGCTGGCGCTCTATGGCGGGGCCGTCACGGCGAAGCAGCTTGTGACGATGGCAACCCTCGGTGGGGCCTCCGCACTCGGCATGGCTCGTGCGATCGGCTCACTCGAGCCGGGCAAGCGAGCGGACCTCATCGTCCTTGCGATCGATGATGTCGACACTGCCGACCCGTACGGATGGTTGGTTCGCCAGGCCTCGGTTGACTCGGTCACCTTCAGCATGGTGGATGGTCACATCCTGTATCAACGTGAGGGAGCAACCCGGTGGAGCCGACAGTAGGCAGGGTGGCATATATCAACTGCGAGCCGGTCTATTACGGGATCGAGCAAGGCGCGATCCCTGCCACGTGCCGAATTGTTGACGGAACCCCGACCGAGCTGAACCGCATGCTTCGGACGGGCAAGCTCGATATGTCGGTGATCTCCGCCATCGAGTACGCGCGCCATCCGGACCGATATCTCATCCTCCCAGACTTGGCGATCGCGTCCGACGGTCCGGTCGAAAGCGTCCTGTTCTTGAGCCGGGTAAGCCCGTTCGACCTGGATGGGAGTCTGGTCCTTTTAAACAAGAACTCCCTCACGTCGATCTTCCTGGTGAAGCTCCTTCTTGCAAAAGGATTCGGCGTCAAGCCACGGTATCTGGAGACCGAAGTAGAGGCCCTCGATCAGCTCCCTGAGGAGGTCGCCGGGGTCTTGATGATCGGTGACCCCGCACTTCAGGCCAGGGGCCGACTGCCCTACACCCTCGACCTTGGCCAAGGGTGGAAGGACCTGACGGGCCTGCCCTTTGTCTTCGCAGTGTGGGCGGTCCGCCGTGACTTTTACCGGGATCATCGGGAGGAGACACATCGGCTTCACCATGCCCTGCTCTGCTCCAAGGCATACAGCCTCGGACGGCTCGATGAGATTTGCGAGGCGGTCTATCAACGAGTGAAGCTGAGCCGGCAGGCCTGTTTGACCTATCTGAAAGAGCGGCTCTCCTTTGACTTGACCCCGCGCCACCTCGAAGGGTTGCGCCATTTTCTGATGATGCTGGAGGCGGAGCGGGAGCTCATCCCTGCGCCTCCGTTGGAGTTCATCGAGGCTGAGTGAGCCGATGTGCTCGGGCGAGCACCGTTCCAACGTGTTCGGACACATGACAATGCTGTGCGGCGACCGATCCGGATGCCTGCCGGTCATTGTGATGTGAGGAGGATACAGTTGGAACGGCACGTGTGAATCACGCCGCGTCGAGCGAGACGACGGAACAGGCGAGAAGGAGAGATAAACGTGGAAGGACGGCCGGTCAGTCTCTCGCGTGTGGAGATGAGCCACCTGTTGCTGCCTCACGAAGCGAATGCGCTGGGGACGGTTCATGGCGGTATTATCATGCGCCTGGTCGACGAGGCCGGAGCGGTGGCCGCTGTCCGTCATGCGAAGCGGCACTGTGTCACCGCGGAGATCGACAGCATGAGCTTTCTGGCGCCAGCCCGGGTCGGAGACCTGGTGATCCTGAAGGCTTCAGTCAACTTCGTTGGCACCACCTCCGTCGAGAGCGGGGTCAGGGTGGAGACGGAGCACCTTCTCACCGGGTGCCGCACCCACATCTCTTCCGCCTACATCGTGTACGTCGCCCTTGGCGGCGACGGGAAACCATGCCACGTTCCGCCGCTGATTCCCGAAACCGATGAAGACCGCAGGCGGATGGCCGAGGCGGCTATCAGGCGAGAACACCGACGGCGAAGGGCGGGGGGCCGATGAGAAGACGGGCTTCCAGGCCTTCCAGAACTGGCCGCATCTGACGGACAGACCGGCAGACGACGAGAGAAGCAGGCGAAGAATGATCCTCATCCGTCATGCGGAATCAACCTGGAATCAGGCCCGTCGAGTCCAGGGACACATGAATCCCGGCCTGAGCGATCGCGGCCGAGCGCAAGCGGCGCTGCTCGCTTCGAGGCTACAGGGGCGACCATTTGGTGGCTTCTACACCAGCCCGCTCCGGCGGGCCCTGGAGACGGCCTCCGTGCTCGGCGAGTCGGTCGGCTTTCACGCGCAACCCGTTGATGGCCTTCAAGAGATCCGGTTGGGAGCGTGGGAAGGGAAGACCGCGGAGGAGATCAGGGCCATCTATGGCGATGCGTACGATCGCTGGCACGACAGTCCACTCGAGGCTCCAGGACCGCCGGGAGGAGAAGGGATCCGCGCCTTTCAGCAGCGGGCGATCGCCGCCCTTGAGGGTCTCCGAAAGGAGCACCCCGATGGGAACTTGCTGGTCGTGACGCATGGCGGCGTCATCAAGGTGTATCTCTGCTCCATTCTGGGCCTCGACTTGAATCGCATGTTTTGGCTCAAGACAGACAACACCGCCATGACTGAGATCCTGTTCAATCGTGAAACAGCGAACGTTGCCCTTCTCAATGATACCTGCCATTTAAACGGGCACAACGTCGCAGAGCCGATCCTGGACGCCCCCCTTGAGGGGGACCGCGGAAGGAGTCCATCCGCCCTCTAGTTCCGGTTCAATCACCTTCACTCGGAAGCGTTGACGGATCCAGGACGACTTTTTCCGTGAACTCCAGGTGGCCTGAGATGGCCGGGAGGGGGAACGGGACAGCTCGTACCGGACATCTCGCCGAGCATGAGACGTCCTGATGCTCTCATTCGTGCCAGACTCCAAAGCGAAAAAGGCGAGGAGGATTCCTCGCCCGGGTCCTTGCGTGACTGTTCGATCTGGCTTGAGCTAGCTGGTGTCGCTTTTCTTCGACCCCTTACTCTCGGCTTTACTCTCGGCTTTGCTATCGGCCTTGCCTTCGGCCTTGGCACTTCCGCTGTCGCCTGAGGCTGCTTTCTTGTCCGCCTCCATCGCCTTCTTCCGCTCAGGATTGGCGTAATCGGTCACATACCACCCCGAGCCTTTGAAGAGGAGGCCCGGGGCAGAGAGGATCTTCTGGACTTTCCCCTGGCACAGCACACACTTCTTGATCGGCTTGTCAGACATCTTCTGGATGACCTCGAACTTGTGATTGCAGGCCTCGCACTGGTATTCATAAATCGGCACGAACGCCACCTCCCTTTCGAAAAGCACAACCCCGACAGACCGGATGATGGCCTTCCCACACCAGGGCATGCTTGTCGGAGCCTAGCATGATTCATCCCCGACTCCGCCGAGTTAGGATAGGTCATTGACCCGGCGATGTCAAGGTGATCGAACGCGATCAGTTGTGAGTCAAATGGCGGGCATCACCGGCCTTTCGCGATCGAAATACATAGGTCAGCGAGGCCGTTTGTCTCCCCCAACCCCATTGTATGGAACGATTTTTTCTTGACAATCGTTCGCATTAACGGGTAAGAAGAGTTGAGGGATGGGCATCTCGCAATACAGTGCGTACAGGTCTAAGGTCAGTGCCGTAGAAAAAGGGTCAGATTGTTCGAACTTCGACGTATACCTCCTGAGAATGCACTCAGAGCGCGTTGACGGCCAAGGGCCTTCCGTGCTCGTAAAGCCCACCCGAGCATCTCTCCCCTCTCTTCATAACCGGGGTGCGCTCTTCGGCAGCGCCAACACCTCCATCCTCTTCTCTTCACAAGACGAGTCCTGATCCTTGCCACCCGCACTTGACACTTGCCTGGTGATGCAGCAAGGTAAGGCAGGCGCTGACGGCCCACCACCCTCCCCCCGCTCTGGGCGGCTGCGGACGGGAGCGTCTGCTTCTAGCCTTCGGAGCAACGATCGCCAATGAAGAAAACGCTCCTGATCGGTGCAGTTCTCGCGGGCGTTGCCGGCCTAACATTCGCCTTTTTCCTTCTGAATGGCTGGCTCGCCTTCGATCGATACCGAGAGTTGTTTGAATTCTATGCAAACAAAAAGGCGATCGGGCAGTACGTCAAAGACGCCGGCCCGTACGGTCCGATCGTCTTCATCCTGCTCCAGGCCCTGCAAGTGGTGTTGGCGCCGATCCCTGGTGAGGCGACGGGGATACTCGGAGGGTTCCTCTTCGGGACGCTGCCGGGTCTCATCTATTCCACAATCGGCCTGACCCTCGGTTCCTGTCTGGGGTTTGGCCTGGGCCGCTGGCTAGGGCTCCCTTTCGTCCGCCGGCTCGTGACGCAAGAGACCTACCATAAGTTCGACTTCCTGACCCAGGCCAAAGGGGAGTTGGTCGTCTTCCTGCTCTTTTTGATCCCGGGTTTCCCGAAGGATACGCTGTGCTACATCCTCGGGGTCAGCCCTCTGCCATTCGGCACCTTTCTCCTGGTGAGTACCGTCGGGCGCATCCCAGGCACGTGGCTCCTCTCCGTCCAGGGGACGCAGGTCCGCGGAAACCAGTACTTCAGTCTTTTTGCCTTGCTCGCCCTGCTTGGCGTAGCGTTTCTCGTCCTGCATTACTACCGGCATCAAGTCTTCGAGTGGGTCAGGCGCCGCCACCACCACCGGCAGGAACCGAAGGAAAGCAGCGTGACGAGGGAGCGCGAAAGGCCCTGATCCTTCAAGAGGGTGAGGTCACGGACCGTAAGAGAGCGCAGCCATCAGCGGAACGCTGTGGTTGACCACTGCCAGCGTGTTTCCTTTCCAGCCGCCAGGGCGCGTCGTCGCCATGTTTGCCGGCCGATCGGCCCTCAGTTCCATAGCAGCCTCCCACAAGCTATACGAGAAAGCGCCAATCAAAGGGGCAGACGAAAAGCCGGCCGGCGGGCCAGAGGAATCTCACCTGGCCGGGACAACACCTGGCCAGAAGACAGTTTTAGACCAGGCGGTCCACTGAGCCTGCCCTTTGAGGAACTTCGCAGATCGACAGAGAAAGAACACACTCGTGCCCGTCAGGTCGCATAGACCGTATCGCCCATCGGATTAAAACTGTTGACAGGGTAGAGGCGGCGTGTTTAGGCTTATCTCAGTGGCAGGGGTTGTCCTGGCCTGCGCACGCGTGATTCGTCCGTCACGACATCGGCGTCGCCTGGAGAGCGCCGAAGGGAAAGGAGCTCCATGAACGAAGAGAAGCGACTGGCCCTCTTCATCGACTTCGAGAACATCGCTATCGGGATCAAGGAGGCCAAGCACAAACAGTTCGAGATCGGCCTTGTGCTCGAGCGCTTGCTGGAAAAGGGGAAAATCATGGTCAAGCGGGCCTACGCAGACTGGGGTCGCTACGCTGACCACAAGCGGGCCCTGCACGAAGCCGCCATCGAGCTGATCGACATCCCGCAGAAACGAATTAGCGGAAAGAACAGCGCGGACATCCGCCTGGCGGTGGATGCGATGGACATGGCCTTCTCTAAGGAGCATCTTGACACCTTTGTCATCGTTTCGGGCGATAGCGATTTCTCGCCCCTGGTCTCGAAGTTGCGAGAGAATAACAAGGAGGTCATTGGTCTCGGAGTGAAGAATTCGGTCTCGGAATTGCTGGTGAACAACTGCGACGAATTCATTTACTACGAAGACCTGATCCGCGCCCCCAAGAAGCCGCCCGTGATCTCTGGATTGCCCGAGAAGAAGGCGGAGGCGTTCCAGCTCCTGAGCGACTCCATCCAGGCCCTCATGCGGGAGAACAAAGAGGTGCTCTGGGGGTCAATGGTCAAGCAGACGATGATCCGCAAGCGACCGTCCTTTAACGAAGGCTACTATGGTTACAGCACGTTTTCCAAACTGCTTGAGGATGCCGCCAAGCACAATATCATCGACCTGAAGCGGGACTCCAAGAGCGGGACATATATCAT
>JBGPUH010000088.1:0-8613 GCA_041491025.1 Methylomirabilis sp. (SeqCode) | reverse complement strand
GGACGGGGCAGCGGCTTTGGCGCAGGTCGAAGCGGCCAGGCCGGACTTGGTGATCTTGGACCTCAGTCTCCCCCAAGTGAATGGGTGGGAGGTCCTCCGGAGTCTCCGGGCAGATGCTGGCACCCGGGCATTGCCGGTCCTCGTCATAACAGGGGTGGAGGTGGGGCGGGGCGACGAGATTCTTACTGCAGGGGCTGACGAGTTCCTCGCGAAACCCTTCTCTGTCCCTGTCCTGGTAAGCACCGTCCAACGGCTGCTGGAGCAGAGCCCATTGGCAGATCGGGTCCTGGGGTGGCAGACTCTGGCCCGAACCCTGTGAGGGGGCCAGCAATGGGAATAGGAAAACAAGAATCGGCAAACGAACCTTTCCGAACAGCCTCGTGATTCGAACTCCCCCTGCTTCAAATGTGGGTGCTAGCAAAGCGAAAAGCAAAGCGAAAAACCCTTGACACTTGCTGTCCTCACCTGATAGATTCCCCCCGACACCTATTATGAGAGTTCTTAGCCTGCCGGACGGATTCCTGGTTCAGTTTTCCGCCACCGGTATTATCTTTCAGGTGAAGGGGAATAATCGATGGCGAAGAAGTTCTACACAGTCCTCGTCCTTCCCGACGCCAGTTCCGAGATCCGAACTTTCCACATCGCCAAGCGCCTACTTGTAGCCCTCGCCACTGCCGCTAGCTTGGTCTTCGTTGCCTTCCTGTTCTTTATTTATCAGGCGGTCAGCCTCAACGGGTACATGTTGGAGCTGCGCAAACTTAGACTTGCGGCAAACCAGCAAGCCAGCCTGATGCAGAAGACTAGTCGACTCGAGACGGAATTGGCCGCCCTTCGAGAATTCGATCTCCGTTTGCGGACGGCAGCGGGTCTGGAAATGAAGGAGAACTCGTTTCTGGCTACCGGAGGGGCCGACACGTTGAGTTCCAGGACCTTGATGGTCGCTGCCGTCGCTCACCAGACCCCACCCACAGACAATCTGCCCATGGAACTCGACCGCCTCAGCCACGAGATGAACAGTCGCACGAGGAGCTTCCAGGAGCTGATCGATCAGCTCGAGGCGAAGCGGAGTGTCCTTGCGTCCACCCCCACAATCTGGCCAATCAAGGGGTGGCTGACGGCCGGGTTCGGTTATCGGCGCTCCCCCTTTACCGGTCTGCGTCAGATGCATGAGGGGGTCGATATTTCGAACAGCGTCGGGACACCGGTCATTGCCCCTGCCGACGGTATGGTTTCCTATGCGGGTCCCCTTGGCGGTTTCGGCAACGTGATCTCAATCGATCACGGCCACAATATTTCCACATTTTATGCGCACCTGCAGCAGCACAAGGTGTCCCAGGGACAGCGGATCAAGCGGGGGGATCTCATCGCCCTCGTGGGAACAACAGGCCGAGCGACCGGGCCCCACCTTCACTATGAGATTCAGGTGAACGGTTCGCCGGTGAATCCAAGCAAGTACGTCATCGATCCGGAAGCGGTAAAATTCCTCGGGGACGGCGAATCGGCCGAGTAGCCGCCTTGTAGTGGCTTGCTGCGGGTTATTTGCTGGAGACCCCCGAAGGACCAGATCCTTCGGGGGTTTTGCTTTCTCTCGTGCCGAATGGACTTTTCGGAGGTCGGCCTTTCGGATTGAAGCGCATATGGTTCTATGCTACTATCTCTGTGAAATCGTTGCGATTCGGGAGGAGAGAGCTCGAAGATGTTCATGAAGCTGGTGTCTAAGATCGTCGGGACCAAAAACGAGCGAGAGCTGAAGCGGATCCAGCCGATGGTGGCGGCTATCAATGAGCTGGAGCCCGCGATGAAGACGCTGTCCGACGATGATCTTCGTAAGAAGACGGCCGAGTTCAAGGAGCGGATCGCTCGGGAGGCGACCCTCGATGATCTCCTGGCGGAGGCCTTTGCTGTCGTTCGAGAGGCGTCCTGCCGTGTCCTCGACATGCGTCACTTCGACGTCCAACTCCTTGGCGGGATTGTTCTGCACGAGGGGAAGATCGCCGAGATGGCGACTGGCGAGGGAAAAACCCTGGTGGCGACTTTGCCCGTATACCTGAATGCCCTAGGGGGGAAGGGCGTCCATGTCGTGACGGTCAACGACTACCTGGCGAAGCGCGATAGCCAGTGGATGGGCGGAATCTACCGGTTCCTGGGGCTCTCGGTGGGCCTGATCCAGCACGACTTGGATGACGCGACCCGAAGGCTCGCCTATGGCGCTGACGTGACCTACGGGACCAACAACGAATACGGCTTCGACTATCTGCGGGATAATATGAAGTTCGCCGCCGCGGACTTCGTGCAGCGGGACCTGCACTACGCGATCGTGGATGAGGTCGACTCGATTTTAGTCGATGAGGCCCGAACTCCGCTCATCATTTCCGGGCCGGCAGAGGAATCGACCGAGAAGTACTACCAGATCGACCGGATCATCCCCAGGCTAAAGCGTGGTGCCACGATTGTCGGCGGCAAGATGTATGAGGCGGAGGCTCAAGGCTCCGGCGACTATATTGTAGACGAGAAGGCCAAATCGGTGGCCCTCACCGAGAAAGGCGTGGCCAAGGTGGAGGGCTTGCTGGGGGTGAAGAATCTCTACGACCCGTCAAACATGGACCTCGTTCACCACGTGCAGCAGGCGCTAAAGGCCCATGTCCTCTTTAAGCGAGACGTGGATTATGTGGTCAACGACGGCGAAGTCGTCATCGTCGATGAGTTCACCGGCCGAATGATGCCCGGGAGGCGGTGGAGCGACGGGCTCCATCAGGCTGTGGAGGCCAAAGAGCGGGTCAAGATCGAGCGGGAGAACCAGACACTGGCCACCATCACCTTCCAGAACTACTTCCGGATGTACAAGAAGCTGGCGGGGATGACTGGGACCGCCGATACCGAGGCGGCCGAGTTCGCCCAGATCTACAATTTGGATGTGGTCGTGATCCCGACGAACCAGCCATTGATCCGGACCAACCATCCCGACGTCGTCTACAAAACCGAACGGGAAAAGCACGACGCCGTGGTGGAAGAAATCGCCGAGTTGCACACGTTGGGGCGGCCAGCGCTGGTCGGGACCACTTCGATCGAGAAGAACGAGAGGCTCTCGGCCCTGCTGAAGCGAAAGGGCATCCCCCACCAGGTCCTGAACGCGAAGCACCACGAGCGAGAGGCGGAGATCGTGGCCCAGGCTGGGCGCTTCAAAGCCGTGACCATCGCCACCAACATGGCGGGCCGCGGGACCGATATCCTTCTCGGGGGCAATCCGAGGTCCCTCGCGGCAGAGATGGTCGGGCGAGGTGACGTGCCGAAGGATGGGCTCGATCCCCAGGAGTTCGCCAGGACGCTGGAGTGGGTCCGGCAGATGCAGCGATACGGCCTCCTGGATCTGTCGGTGGACGTGGAGGAGTACGCCGCGGCCCTGGCCGCGGTTCGAAAGCAGACCGAGGCCGAGCACCAGCAGGTGGTGGACCTTGGTGGCCTGCACATCATCGCGACCGAGCGTCACGAGGCCCGCCGCATCGACAACCAGCTCCGTGGGCGCGCCGGCCGACAGGGCGACCCTGGCTCATCCCGCTTCTATCTCTCGCTCGAGGACGATCTTCTCCGGCTTTTCGGCTCCGACCGGATCGGCAAGATCATGGAGAAGCTGGGCATGGAGGAGGGGGAGCCGATCGAGCACAACATGGTGACTCGCGCAATCGAGACGGCTCAGAAGCGGGTGGAGGCCCACAACTTCGAGATCCGCAAGCATCTGCTGGAATATGACGACGTGATGAACACTCAGCGTAAGATCATCTACGCCGAGCGCCGCAAGATCCTGGATGGCGAGAATCTGAACGACACGCTCCAGGAGATGCGGGGCGAGGTGATCGAGGGCTTGCTGGTCCTGTATACGAACGAGGAGACCTATCCAGAGGAATGGGATCTGGCTGGCCTCAGCGAGGCGGTCAAGCGACAGTTCGATCTAGAGATCTCCTGGCCCCCGGAGGAGGTGCCGTCGCTGACCCAGGCCCTGTTGCGAGACAGCATCAGTGAGCGGGTGCTCAAGGCCTACGAAGAACGGGAGGCCAAGCTCGGTCCGGAGATGCTCCGTTACCTGGAGCGGATGATCATGTTGCAGGTGGTGGACTCGCAATGGAAGGACCACCTCCTGGCTATGGATCACCTGAAGGAGGGGATCGGCCTCCGTGGATACGGGCAGAAAGACCCCCTCATTGAATACAAACGCGAGGGATTCGAGATGTTCGAGGCAATGGTCGAGCGAATCGGACAGCAGACCGTTGAATTCCTCTGCAAGGTGCAAGTTGCTCCCGCCGAATCCTTCCCATTTGATGATGGGCCGGATGCCCCATCCGCCAGTGGCGGGGATAATGATCTTCTGGTCCGGGCGCAGGGCAGATCGCAGCCTAAACTCGCGGAGCGCCCGCTCCGCCCGGCGGCTCCCATCAAAGTGGCCGGGAAGAAGATCGGTCGGAACGACGCCTGCCCCTGTGGCAGTGGCCGGAAATACAAGAAGTGTTGTGGAGCCTGACGTGCGCGAGAGAGCGGCGTGAAGGTTCAGTACGGTCCCACCCTACTCGGTCATTCCTTCCCATCGGACGGTCCGCTTGATGTTGGCCGTGAGGTGGGACCAGCAGGTGTTCGGAGTAGGCTCGTATGTCGTTACTCGCCGGGTCTTGCCTCGGTTCTTGATAATCGCCCGGGCGATTTGAGGGCGAGCGATTCGTAGGAAAAAAGAGGGGCCTTGATGCGTGGCGTATCGGTCATTGGGATCGGATGCACGCGGTTCGGGAAGCAGAACGGCATTGGCATCATTGACTTGGCGGTCCAGGCGTGCCGCGAGGCTCTGGATGATGCCCGCGTTCCGAATGAGCGTGTTCAGGCGTTCTATCTCGGCAACTTCGTCTCTGAAGCGCTTGTCCACCAGGGGTCACTGGCGCCGATGGTTGCCTATCGGCTCGGCCTCAGGACGATTCCCTGCACGAAGGTGGAAGGGGCATGCGCCTCGTCCGGCATCGCATTCCGCCACGGGGTCCTCATGGTTGCGTCCGGCCTCTGCGATATCGTCCTCACCGCGGGTGCCGAAAAGATGACCTCGTCGGAGATAACGACGGTAACGGAGGCTCTGGCCTCAGCCGGGGATGCAGAGACGGAGATGCGACTTGGCCTGACATTTCCTGGGGCCTTTGGGATCATCATGCGTCGGCACATGCACCAGCACGGGACGACGCGGGAGCAGGTGGCGATGGTGTCGGTGAAGAACCGGCTGAACGGCAGCACCAATCCCAAGGCCCACTTTCAGAAACCGATCACGATGGACGACGTTCTGGGGTCTCGCCTGATTTGCGATCCCCTTCGGCTGTATGATTGCCCGCCAATCAGCGACGGCGCCGCGGCCGCGGTGCTGTGCGCGGCCGATGTGGCAGAAGAGTTCACTGACCGGCCGATCGAGGTCATTGGCTCCGGCCATGCCATGGGTCCTGGGACCCTGTTCGAGATGGCGGATCTGACCACCTTCGAGGCCACGGTGAGCGCCGCCCGGGAGGCGTATCGGATGGCTGGCGTGTCCCCGGGCGATATCGATGTGGCCGAGGTGCACGATTGCTTCAGCATCGCCGAGATCGCGGCCACCGAAGACCTCGGGTTCGTTGAAAAGGGGAGGGGCGGTGGCGCCGTCCTGGAGGGCCTGACGGCGCTGGCCGGGCCGATTCCAATCAACCCGAGCGGAGGATTGCTCTCCAAAGGACATCCGGTGGGCGCTACCGGTCTCGCTCAGATCTATGAGATCGTGAGGCAGCTCAGGGGCGAAGCCATGAATCAGGTGAAAGACGCGGAGATCGGTCTCGCTCACAATCTCGGGGGGACGGGGGCGGTCAGCACCGTCCATATCCTGAAGCGGCGGTAGGCATGGCCTCATTCACAGCGTATCAGTGCGACACCTGCAAGAGCCTCTCCTCCCCGCCTCACGGCTTCTGTGGCCGCTGTGGGGCAAGGTCCCTCCGGTCGGTCACCCTGTCGGGTCGAGGAACGCTTCTCTCCTTCACCACCATTCGGGTTCCGCCGGCCAGGTTCAAGGGACAGGAGCCGTACGATGTAGCGGTTATCGATCTGGAGGAGGGACTTCGGGTAACAGCCCGACTCAAGGTCCCGGTAAGGAGAGAGGCTACGATCGGCGAGGGGGTCGTGTTTGAGGGCTTGGTGGAGGAGGGGCCACTGTTCCGGTTGGTCTGAGGGTGGGACAGGGGGAAGCGGATGCTGGCGATCGCCGGGATCCAGATGGGCTGCGGGCCGGATCGACAGGCCAACCTGGAAAAAGCGATAGGGCTGGCGAGGATCGCGGCTGAACGGGGGGCGAGGGTGATTTGCCTTCCCGAGTGTTTTGCGTGGCCGTGGTTCCCTCGACAGGCTGATCAGTCGCAGTTCGCAACGGCTGAGCCGGTTCCCGGACCGCTGAGCGAGGCCATCGGCGCGTTCGCACGGGAGCGCGAAGTGGCTGTTGTCGCGCCGATCTTCGAGCGCGGGAGCAATCACGTCTACTACAATACGGCGCTGGTGTTCGACGCCGATGGAACGCTACTGGGCCGGTACAGGAAGACTCATATCCCGCAGCTCCTGAATTACCAGGAAAGATTCTACTTCCAGCCCGGGAACCAGGGATTTCCCGTCTTCCGCACCAGGTACGCCGCGATCGGCGTTCAGATCTCCTGGGATAACTTCTTTCCTGAGGGGGCTCGCCTGCTCGCCCTGATGGGCGCCGAGGTCGTCTTTGCGCCGATGGCCGCCTCAGTCGCCGCGTCCCACTTAAAGTGGGAGCGGGCGATCGTGGCCAACGCGATCTACAATGGCCTCTTCGTTTTCCGGGTCAATCGGGTGGAAGGCGAAGATGGGCTCCCTTTCTATGGTAAGAGCTTCTGCGCTGACCCCAACGGGGACTTCGTGGTCGAGCCGAGTGGGGCCAGCGAAGGCGTGATCTTGGCTGAGATCGATATGAAGTGGGTCAAAGCCGTCAGAGAGGTCTGGCCTTTCCTCCAGGACCGCCGGCCGGAGATTTACACCGACCTTACCTGAAGGCAAGGTCGGTGTTCCAGGTGCCAAGTTCCAGGTTCCTGGTTCCGCGCTGGGGAGCAATATTCCCCCTTGTAAGAACCTGACACCTGGAACCCGGAACGTTCTTACCCGCCTGAAATGATTGGCAGCAGTTCAAGCGTCTCGCCGTCCTTTGGTTGGTAACCGGGCAGCTCCCGCTTGCCGTTGACCACCACAATCCCGAACTCGAATTCAGGCAGCCCGGCTTTCTTGATCAGGTCCGCAACCGTCTCGCCCGCTGACACCTCCACCGTGATGAACTCACCCTTGACCGGAAAGTACTGGCAAAAGCTCCTGGGAATCCGGAGGGTGACCCTGGCCGCCCGACGTCCGTCATCCAACGAAGATCGCCTCCTCTTCCATCAGTCGTAATGACTTCAGTGTATCTGCCGTTGGCCGTCCCTGTTCATCCCACCCACGAAGACGGTAGTACTCGTCTCGCATCTGCTCGAACGCTTCCCTCGGGACGGCCCGATGGCGCTCGTTCCGATCAAGCGTGGCGATCCGCTCCGGGAGCGCATCGTCTGCCTTTGTCACCCCGGCCTTCACGTTAAAGAGGCGCTTCAGCGTGAAGATCCGGTCGCCGATCGTCATCAGCTCCTCCTGGGAGAGCCCCCATCCGGTCGCCATGGTGATCGCCTGGGCGAGCCAGACCGGGCCCCCGACCGCACGGAGGTAAAATTTGCACATGCCCGTGGCGTTGTACAGGGCCATCAGATCATGCATCCGCTTGACCAACATGGCCTTCCCTTCGGTGGAATAGGGGCTCAACTTGCTGTTGTATCCGAACTCCGGGATCGGCACGCCGCTCTCCACCGCAAAGGCAATCGCATCCAGGTGACAAGCCCCCCGGCTCCCGCAAGCATAGTTCAGGGCGCTCGACCAGAAGGCTCTGGGGTCATGCATCGGCAGCTCCAGCCCTTTGACCTCGACCGTCAACGCCTCAGCCTCCCTTCCGAGCTTCTTCGCGGCGACGCGCGATCCATCCGCCAGCAAGGCGCCTATTCCTTCGCGCCGGCCAATCTGCTCGACCAAGGTGAGGAGGGTCTTCGGGTCGCCCCATCTCAGGAAGAGCCCGCCGGTTTGGGTGCGGTCGATCAATCCTCGCTCGAACGCCTCTATGGCGAAGGCGATGGTGTTCCCGAGGGAGATGGTATCCAGGCCGAGGCGGTTGGCCAGCTCGTTGGCCCTCACAACCGAGTCAAGATCGTCATTGAGCAGCATGGCGCCAAAAGAGCCGAGTGTCTCGTACTCCGGGCCTCGACCGAATGTGGTGCGAGGTGCGAGGTGCGGAGTACGGGGTGCGAGGACGACCCAGCAGTGGATCGGGCAACCGCTGCAAGAGGACTGCTTGTGAGCATACTGCTGATGGATAACCTTGCCACTGATGCGTGGCGCCTGCGCCTTAAAATCGCCGGAGGAAAAGTTCTTGATCCCCAAGGCTCCGCGTTCCTCGTGTACCTCGAGGGAGGCGGAGGTCCCGTATGTGGTGAAGATGCCGAACGTGGTCGCGAACTCCTTGTGCACCGGCGCACCCCACTCGAG
>JBGPUH010000087.1:0-8660 GCA_041491025.1 Methylomirabilis sp. (SeqCode) | reverse complement strand
TCGAGGCGCTCTTGCAGCCCTCCAGGAATCCGAAGAAGACGTCAAAAAGGGCAGAGTCCATTCCTTCGAAGAGGTCTTGGGAAAATCCCTCTAGTGGCCCAAAGGATATCGAAGAATCAGGAGCGGAGATTTTCGGATCATTTACTAGATTTCGGATGATGAGATCATCGTTCACTAGGTGCGGCATCGCCAAGAAGCATATCGAACGTAGCGGGAGACACAGCGCAGCCTCCTTTTCAGATTGCCTTCCCCGAGCCGGGTATGGTATAGTTCCGCGCTACTATTGGTGGCGGCTGCATCGGGCGGCCTGAGTATGGAGGGTGGATGGGGGAGGCGATCGCTGGTTCCTGGGAAAGTTCTACGAATATCCGACTCCGGGGATCTATTTTGGCGTGCCTCTCACAAACTTCCTCGAGTGGGGGCTCGTAGGGTTGGTGATTGTCGCCCTGTTCCAACATGTTGATCGTCTTCTGCCCGAAGATGCCCCATCGGGATCGCCCGTCCGCCCTATCTTCCTTGGCGCCATGCTCTACTACCTCATTCTGGTGTTTAGTCTCTTTATGACATTTGCCATCGGCGAGCAGCTCCTCGGGATGCTCGGGTTGTTGCTCTATTTTCCGATTACCTCGTTATTTGTCAAACGCTACTGGCGGCTGTCGCCCGTTCGGAGTCTTGTCAGCAGAGGAGCGATGTCATGAGGTTTCCGTTGCACGTCACGACGGATGTGATCAAGCAGCAGATCCGCCAGGGGCTGAAGGGCAACACGCGCTATCCGTTCGTGCTGATGCTCGAGCCGCTGTACACCTGCAACCTGGCCTGCCTGGGCTGCTCCATCGAACGCCATACCGGGAAACTTGAAGACCGGCTGACGCTTGAACAGTGCCTGAAGGCGGTGGATGACTCCGGCGCCCCTGGCGTATCGATCTGCGGCGGAGAGCCCACCATCTATCCCGAATTGAAAGAGTTGATGGAGGGGATCGTTGCCCGCAAGCGGCATATCTACCTCTGCACGAACGCCCTGCTGCTCGACAGGACGGTCTACGGAAAGATCGCGCCGCACACGCGGATTACGATCAATGTTCACCTGGATGGGATGAAGAAGACGCATGATCATGTCTGCGCGAGAGACGGCGTGTTCGAGAAGGCCCTCGAGATGATCAAAGAGGGCAAGCGCCTCGGCTATCACATGATCACGAACACGACCATCTTCAAAGAGACCGACATCGATGAGGTTGAGGAGCTCTGCCGTTTGCTGCGCGACTACAGTGTGGACGGGATGCTGATTTCGCCGGGCTATCAGTACGAGTCGATTGAGCGCGACATCTTCCTCACCCGCGAGGACATCCACGATAAGTTCAAGAAGGTTCTGGAGCTATCGAAGCGGTACCGGTTGACCTCCACCCCGATGTTCCTGGAGTTCGCCGCCGGCCTGCGCGAGTATCGTTGCTCGCCTTGGAGCACCGTGACCTATACCCCCCTGGGTTGGAAGGGGCCCTGCTATCTGATCGGGGAGAAATACTTTCAGACCTGGGAGGAGTTCTGGAACGGGGTGGACTGGGCCTACTGGGAGTCCAGGCAAGACCGGCGGTGCCAGAACTGCAAGATGCACTCCGGCTTCGAAGCGTCCGCCGTCCGCGAACTGCGGAACAGTCCGAAAGATATGGTCAGGATGGCCCTATGGAACCTTACGGGGTAACCGCACGTGCCAGCACCATCCGCCGGAGATCGGCTGCAAGCTCTTCCCTCGACCATCGCAGAGACTGACGCCGCCACGCTGGATAGGGCGATCGAAGAGGCCCGCTCCCGCCTTCTGGCCATGCAGGACCCTCAAGGGTTCTGGGTGGCGGAGCTGGAGACCGACTCGACCCTGACCTCCGAGTACCTGATGCTCCGCCACTTCCTCGGGAAGGTCGACGAGACCAAGCAGCGGAAGGCGGTCGCGTACTTGCGCGAGACCCAGCTCCCCGAGGGCGGCTGGAACATCTACTATGGCGGCCCCAATCATCTGAGCACCACGGTCAAGGCCTACTTCGCGCTGAAGCTCAGCGGCCACTCCCCGGACGAGCCGTTCATGCGCCGCGCCCGCGAGGTGATCCTGCATCAAGGCGGCCTCCTCCGCGCTAACGTCTTCACCAAATTCACCCTTGCGATCTTCGGCCAGCTCGATTGGCGCGGCGTCCCGGCCATGCCGATCGAGCTGTTCCTCCTACCCAGGTGGTCGTTCTTCAACATGTATGAGATCTCCTATTGGTCCAGGACTGTCCTCATTCCCCTGATGATCCTCTTCGCCCATAAGCCTGTGGTATCGGTCCCCGCCGGAGCGGATCTCGCGGAGCTTCGTGGCGATCTCAAGGCGAAGCGCGACTATTACTTTCTCCGAGACCCACGGCTGCTCTCGTGGCGGAACCTTTTCCTTCTGGCCGACCGGCTGTTACACTGGTACGAGTGGCACCCGCTTGCGCGAATCCGCCAGCGGGCGATGGAGCGAGCCACAGCTTGGATGGTGGCCAGGATGCAGGGAGACGATGGCCTCGGCGCCATTTACCCGGCGATGGCGAACGCGGTCATCGCGCTCCGCTGCCTCGGCTACGAGGCCGAGCACCCGCTGGTGGCCAGGGCCTTCAAGCAGATCGAAGCCCTTGAAGTAGAGGACGACCGGACCCTTCACGTGACGCCCTGTTTCTCCCCTGTGTGGGACACCTCTCTGGCGGTCAATGCGCTGCGGGCATCCGGATTGCCTGCGGATCACCCTGCGCTGGTCGGCGCGTGCGGGTGGCTCCTTACCAAACAAACCTGGAAAGCGGGGGACTGGAAGGCCAAGGCACCGGCGGCCGAGCCGGGCGGCTGGTACTTCCAGTTCGAGAACGAGTTCTACCCCGACATCGACGACAGCGCTCTGGTGATGACCACCCTCAGCAAGATCCTCATGCCTGATGAATCTACCAGGGAGGCAGCGCTTCAGCAGGCGCTCAAATGGGTCATGCCGATGCAGTCGAGCGATGGCGGCTGGGCGTCGTACGACAAGGATAACAACAAGCTCTTCCTGAATGAGATTCCGTTCGCCGACCACAAGGTCTTGCTCGACCCATCTACGGCCGATCTGACTGGACGGATGCTCGAGATGCTGGGCCACCTGGGCCGTACCATTGCCGAGCCCGCGGCGCAGCGCGCCATCGGATTCCTCCGGGCCCAGCAAAAGCCGGAGGGGTGCTGGTTCGGCCGTTGGGGCGTCAATTACATTTACGGAACCTGGTCGGTTCTCGCCGGGCTCCGGGCGATCGGAGAACGGATGGACCAACCGTACATCCGGCGAGCGACCGACTGGCTGATCGGTCGGCAGAACGGGGACGGCGGCTGGGGCGAATCATGCCATTCCTACGACGACCCGCGTACGGCCGGCCGAGGCACGAGCACCGCCTCCCAGACCGGGTGGGCGGTTATGGGGTTGTTGCACGCCGGCCTCGTACGGCATCCTTCGGTCCAGAGGGGAATCGACTACCTGCTCCGGACCCAACGTCCCGATGGCAGTTGGGAGGAACGGGAATTCACCGGCACCGGGTTCCCCCGCGTCCTCTTTCTTCGGTATCACCTCTACCGCCTCTACTTTCCCCTCTGGGCCCTCTCCCTCTATCGCACCATCCTCCGGAAACCTGCCTTCCCTTGATGAAGACGGCGCGGCCTTCGCGGATTGGTGACGTCCGTGGCGCGCCACTCGCCATTTTTGTCGCCACGCGGGCTGAGATGAAACCGCTCTGTCGTGCGCTGCGGGCGACCTACCGGGCGTCTCGCAGGTCGGACCCGATTGCCAGGGTTTGGCTGGATGGCCGGGAGCTGTTGCTGGCCAGGACCGGAATGGGGCCGGCGAATGCCGAGGCCACTGCCCGACGCCTCTTCGAAGAGGGATCGTTTGCCGCCGCCCTCGCCCTCGGCGTCGCGGCGGGACTAACTCCACCATTGCGGACAGGGGACCTGATTGTCGGGAACCAGGTGATCCTTCATCGAAGGGATGGCTCGGCGCCAGAAAGCTTCACATGCGATTCGGGGCTGCAGGAATCGGCTCTCCAAGCCATCCGTCGAACCAGCGATCGGTACCACCTCGGCCCCATCGCCACGGTGAACCAGATTGCTCTGACCGCAGAGGAAAAGCGCCGGTTAGCGGCGGAATCAGGCGCCATGGCTGTGGACATGGAGAGCGGAGCCATCGCATCTGTAGCCTCGGACCGCGCGATCCCATTCCTGGCGATTCGAGTCATCCTTGACCCGGTTGACGAGAATCTGGAGGTTGCCTTCGATCAGTTCCTCGACGCGCGAGGGGAGCCAAGACCACTGCCCCTGATCAGATACATCATCACTCACCCACTCGCTGTTCCCACGCTTGTTAGTTTGGGCGTCCGAACAAGCGCCGCCTGCATCCGACTCGGCGAACTCCTGCGAAGCCTCTCCATCCTTCCGATTTAACCGGACTATTGCATTCACCTTGGCGCGCGTCCATCGCAGCCCTCATCGGATTATGCTGACCAGTACTTGTCGGCGACGGCGGAGTCCGGAGAACCTTGACAAATCCTTGAAAACACGGGAGACTTGCCCCACTCATGAGAGGTCTGAGAACCCGGATATCCTGACCAGCGCACTCAGTCGTTATCTGTTAAGGAGATAGGTCCTAATGGCCATTCCTGATTATGAGACATTGATGCTGCCTCTTCTCCGAATTGGCGAAGCAGAGAAAGGCGATGAAGTCTCGCTACTCGATGCAATAGCCAAGCTCGCAGCCGAATACAAGCTTACGGACGAAGAAAGAAAAGAACTGCTTCCGAGTGGTGGGACGTTCAAGTTCTCTTCAAGGGCGTCCTGGGCGAGAACATACTTGCAGAAGGCCGGTCTGCTTGAAGCAACACGCCGCGGCCATTTCAAGATCACAGAACGAGGGAAGGAAGTCCTCAAGAAGAAACCTTCGCGGATTGACAATAACCTACTTTCGCAGTTCGAAGAGTTCAGAGAATTTCAGGGCAAGAAAAAGACCAAGAAAGAAAACGATATCCCAGTTTCAGAAACCCCTATCGAATCAATCGCGACGCACTATGATCGGATTCGGGCTGCACTGGCGTCTGAACTGCTCGAAAGAATCAAGAAATGCTCGCCCCAGTTCTTCGAACGTCTTGTCATCCTCCTACTGGTGCGAATGGGATATGGAGGGTCTCTGAAAGACGCAGGTCAGGCTATCGGCAGGACTGGAGACGGCGGCATCGACGGCGTAATTCGGGAAGACAAACTCGGCCTGGACAACATCTACATTCAAGCAAAGCGCTGGACCGATAAGCCGGTTGGCAGCCCTGATATTGATCAATTCGTAGGTGCGTTGTCCAAGAAGAAGGCGACAAAAGGCATTTTCATCACTACTTCGACGTTCACAAAAGAGGCCCTCGCCTCTTTGCGCGAGTACTCTTCTCGCATCATTCTTATCGATGGCATCAAACTGGTTGACTATATGGTTGACTACAACATAGGCGTGTCAGTTGCCTCCACGTTCGAAATCAAGAAGGTAGACTCAGATTTCTTCGAGGAAGACATCGAGTAGAAGCACATAACGAGCGGCTGCACCGGATGGCTTACAGCTTCGTTTCCGGCCACCGGTAAGCCGCACGTTAAGCGCCTTCATCATCCATTCCCTACAGCACGACAGAGGAATATCCCAGAACGCCTCCGGATGCTTGAAAACTTTCTTTCAGTCTAGTTCAAATTAGGACCCTACCCGTATCTGACTAGCCGTGCCCTTTCTCAAATTTCGACAAATCTCCTCAAAATGGCTCACCAGCGAAGCCCGCCTCAAACTTGACGGTTTGCCTGCCTATCCAGTATGATCACACCGTATCCACGCCACTACCCGCTCTGATACCTCTTCAAAGACCCTGTGCGCCGAGAGGGGGGCATATCGTTCCGAATGCCTGGCGTCTTGAGGGTGTCGCAGCCCTCGCTCTGCTGGTTTTCACGGCCTGCGCTTCCAGTCACGTCGTGAACGGCTTCTTTGTTGACGAGGCCCGAGGGTTCAAGGTTCCAATGCTTGGCGACGGCTGGCAGCGGCTTGAGGCTGAAGGAGTTGACCTCGCGTTCCGCGCGGAGCCGGGCGGCCAAGTCGCGGCCCTTTTCGTCAGTTGCGAAGGACAGCAGGTGATCCCGCTCCGAGTCCTGGCCAGGCGCCTGTTCTTCGGGATCAGCGCAAAGCAGGTTATGGCGCAGGAGCCAGTTTCGCTGAACGGCACGGAGGCGATCCATACCGTACTGGAGGGACGTCTCAAGGATGCCGATGTGATGGTCAGCAGCTATGTCGCCAAGGATAATGACTGCGTCTATGATCTAGTCTATGTCGCCCCTCCCACCCTCTTTCAGCAACGACTGCCAGAATTTGAGCGGTTCGTGAGGGGCTGGGTCTTCATCGGAAAAGGTTCCAAGTTCCAAGTGCCGGACTAGATACAGTTCCGGGTTCCGGGTTCCGGGTTGAGATCCTTAAGACCTGATCTTTGGTTTGGAACTTGGAACCTAGCACTTGGCTCTTGGAACACCATTTAACCTGGAACTCGGAACTTGGCACCAGGAACTTGGAACTGCATTTGACCTGAAACTGTAAAGAGGACGGACGATGCGGAACGCGGCCCTGGCCATCGGAGGTCAGTCCCTGCGAATGCTCGAGCTGCTGGGAGGGCTGTCGCAGCTCACCTATCAGACCTTTTCCTGCGCCTTCAGACCTCCGTACAACCTCCGCACATTGATCCAGCAGGTGGATCATATCGGGGTGAAATCGATCACGATCGGCGGCGTGGCCGCGATCTTCACGGGCCTCGTCCTGGCGCTGCAAACCGCCTACGGCCTTGGCCGATTCGGGGCGAAGGCGTACGTCGGACTCATTGTGTCGCTTTCGATGGTTCGGGAGCTAGGACCGGTCCTCACGGCCCTTCTGGTGGGAGGGCGGGTCAGTTCAGGGATCACCGCCGAGCTTGGATCGATGAAGGTCACGGAGCAGATCGACGCGATGCGGGCCATGGGCGCGAATCCGATCAAGAAACTGGTAGTGCCACGGGTGCTCAGCGCAATGCTGGTCCTGCCGCTCCTCACCGTCATGGCCGACGTCTTGGGGATTCTCGGCGGGATGGTGATCTCCAGGCACGAGTTCCAGGTCGATTACCGGCTCTATTACAATACCGTGACGCGCAACCTGACACTGGCCGATATCGTGAGCGGTCTGGGCAAGACGGTGATCTTCGGTCTTATCATCGCCATCGTCGGCTGCTATAAGGGACTGGAGACCGTGGGGGGAACGGAGGGACTCGGCAAGGCGACCACGGCAGCGGTTGTCACGTCAGCCATCATCGTCATTATCTCGGATTTCTTCCTCACGAAGTTCTTCTGGTGGCTGGAGGGTTGGTGAGATGAGCGACGCGGTCATCGAGTTCCGTCAGATCCACAAGTCGTTCAACCGCACCCCGGTCCTGGCCGAGATGGATCTCGTGATCCGGCCCGCCGAAACGGTCACCATCATCGGCGGCAGTGGAATGGGCAAGAGCGTCATGTTGAAATTGATCGTTGGCTTGATGAAGCCGGAAGCGGGGCAGGTGCTGATCGAGGGCGAAGATATCGTCCCCTTGACGGAAGATCGGCTCGTCCGGGTCCGCAAGAAGATCGGAATGGTCTTCCAGGGCTCGGCCCTCTTCGACTCCCTCTCCGTGGGAGAGAACATCGCCTACCCCCTTCGGGAGCACACCTCCATGTCGGAGCAGGAGATCCGAGAGCGCGTCAGGGAAACCTTGAGCCTTGTGGGGCTCGAGGGCATCGAGGACAAAGATCCGGCCGAGCTGTCGGGCGGGATGAGAAAGCGGGTGGCCCTCGCCAGAGCGATCGCCCTGGTTCCGCGGATCATTCTGTATGACGAGCCGACGACCGGCCTCGACCCTACCAACACCGAGAAGATCAACGAGCTGATCGTGGATATGGATGAGAAGCTCGGCGTGACCTCAGTGGTGGTCACTCACGACATGCGGAGCGCCTTCAAGATCTCCGATCGAATCGCGCTGCTCTATCAGGGCAAGATTGCCTTCGCAGGAACCCCCAAGGAGATCGAAAGCTCCGATCTGCCGCTGGTTCGACAGTTCATTGCCGGAACGATGGCATAAGAACGGTGCCAGGTTCCGGGTAGATGTGAAGAAAGTTCCGAGTAGAAATATCCCAGCAGTTCTTTTCAACCTGGAACGTGGAACCTGGGACCTGGAACTGCCGAGCTGAACTTGGAACAGCGAAGCAGGAGGAAAGCAGATGCAAGAACGTGAACAGTCGATGCGCTTGCGGGTGGGAATCTTTGTCCTGGGACTCCTGATCCTTTTCATGGTCTTTGTGCTGACCATCGGGAGCCAGAGCAGGATCTTCGAGCGCCGCTACAGCCTGCACGCCTTCTTCGGCACCATCGAGGGGCTGAATACCGGGGCGCCAGTCCGGCTCGCAGGCGTCTCGATCGGTTCAGTCAGCGCGATTACCTTCAGCAAGGACCTCTCCAGCAAGAAGATCAGGGTGACCATGAGCCTCGACGCCAGGCTCCAGGATCGGATCCGGGAGGATTCGATCGCCAGCATCGGAACCATCGGACTCGTGGGAGACAAGGTGCTGGAGCTGACGGT
>JBGPUH010000086.1:0-8710 GCA_041491025.1 Methylomirabilis sp. (SeqCode) | reverse complement strand
CGATAAGAGGGCGATTGACTTCCCCTGGACGCTTTGTTAGTATTCCGACCACTCCATACCCTGCTTAAAGGAGAGCCGTCATGGAAGAGATCGAGCTGCCAAATCCAGAGGAACTCGAAGAGCACAAAGAGAAGGCCTTCACACGGCGGGTGGCGCTGACCACTGCGATCTTTGCGGTCATGCTGGCCATTGCATCCCTGGGCGGAAAGAACGCCATGAAGGAGATGCTTCTGGCGCAGCAACAAGCCTCAGACCTATGGGCCTTCTATCAGGCCAAAGCGCTTCGGGAGCACCAGTATCGCATCCAGAAGTCCCGGCTGGAGGTGGACCTGGCCGAGCGGAGCCCGGCTATGAAACCCGAGGTGCGGAAGAAGTTCGAGGCCCTTGTGGCGAAGTACACGGAAGAGGAAAAACGCTACAACGAGGAGAAGAAGGAGATCGAGAAAGAAGCCAAGAAACTGGAGCACGAGCGCGACATCAACCGCGCAAAGGACCCGTATTTCGACTTCGCTGAAGCGCTCCTTCAGATTGCCATCGTGATGGCGTCCATTGCTATTCTCTCCAACTCCCGTTCGATCTTTTTCTTCGGCCTTGTCCTGGCCTTGCTCGGGGCCGTTCTTACTGTTGACGGCTACACCCTCTTTGTCAAGCTTCCCTTCCTGCACAGCGGCCACTAAAGCAAACACCGCGACCACCCTCCCCAGGTCATCACATCGACATTCTTCGCCCGCGAAGATTCGTATCCGTGAGTGTGCCGAACGCGCATCAGGGCGGGTGTCATTGCGAGGAGCAACACGACAAAGCTCCCCTTGGTCGCTCGCCATGACAAGGACAATGTGATGCAGGCGCCTGCTTAACTAGAGGGGATCAGGGACCAGGGGACGTTGGGCTCTTCCCGGGGGATCACGACGATCCCGGTGTCAGCAAGATAGTAGCGTTCACGGTCCTTTTCGGCGTTATACCCGATCTCCGTCCCCGGCGGGACGTACACATTCTTATCGATGATGGCGCGCCGGATCCGGCAGCCCCTTCCGACCACGACTCGGTCCATGATGACCGTATCTTCGACCAGGCAGTAGCTGTGGATCCGGACGTTTTGGCCGATAACCGAGCCACGGACCAAGCTCCCGCTGATGATGGTTCCCTCCCCCACGATGGAGTTGAGGGCCGTTCCTCGACGCTCTTCCTCATCGAAGACGAACTTGGCTGGCGGGTCGCCGTAGCTGACGGTGCGAATGGGCCAGCTCCGGTTATAGAGGTTAAAGCCGGGATTGATGGCCCGCAGGTCCATGCTCGCTTCGTAGTATGCCTCGATGGTCCCCACATCCCGCCAGTAGCTCTGTTCCTCCCCTTTCAGGAGAGTGGGGATTCGGTTCGTCCTGAAGTCGTAGGCGTGGACTTTCTTCCTGTTCTTGACCAGACGAGGGAGGATGTCCCGTCCGAAGTCGTGAGTGCTCTGAACGTCTGGCGCGTCCTCTTTCACCGCCCGGAGGAGAAGTTCTGTCTCGAAAAGGTAATTCCCCATGGAGACGAGCGCTTGATCAGGCTCTGCCGGAATCGACTTCGGCTCTGCGGGCTTTTCCTCAAAGCCCACCAGCCGCCAGTCGTCGTCCACCTCCATGACGCCATACTGTGAGGCCTCCTCGATCCTCACGGGAAGGGCCGCCACCGTCACCTCTGCCCCCTCCCGCAGGTGGTACTCGATCATCTGGCGGATATTCATCTTATAGATATGATCGGCTCCAAAGACAGCGACGAACCTCGGGCGGACACGCTTGATCAGATGGAGGTTCTGGTACACGGCGTCGGCCGTTCCTCGGTACCAGTCCTCCCCTGTCCGCATCTGAGCGGGGACCGGGATGACAAAGTGACTTCGGGACACGTTATGGACCTGCCAGCCTTCCTGGAGATGCTCCACCAGGGACTGGGCCTTGAATTGAGTCAGGACATAGATGGAGTAGATCCCGGAGTTAATGAAGTTCGATAGGACGAAGTCGATGATCCGGTACTTCCCGCCGAAGGGGACTGCTGCTTTTGCCCGGTCCCTCGTTAAGGGAAAGAGCCGCTCTCCCCGCCCTCCCGCCATGATGATTCCCAGGACTTCCATAGGTTTCCTCCTCGAGGCGAATAATATCGCGTTGGCCAGGGAGAGTCAATTTCCAGTGGCCTTCGCAAGAATCTCGCCCCAAAGAAGAGTTGACAACGAAGGGCCGAATAGGATAAAGAAAGCAGGCGACATAGGCCTCGCCCTGCGTGACGTAGAGTGTGCGGACCATGCCAACAAGTGATTCATGGCAACCATGCTGCCCTTAAGGGCTCAGAGGCACCGGCAGGCGTTCTGCAGGATGCACTATCCACTCAGGAAACAAGGGGGGATCTTGATTAGATGACGGCGGATACGAACCTACTGCAAACCATTGCCTACTTCTCCATGGAGGTGGCGCTCGAAAGCCGGATTCCGACCTACAGCGGTGGGCTCGGCGTACTGGCGGGCGATTTGCTGCGAAGCGCGGCTGACTTGGAGCTACCAATGGTCGGCGTGACTCTGCTCCATCGCAAGGGCTACTTTTTCCAGTGGCTCGACGAAGAGGGCCACCAGCGGGAAGAGCCCGAGGCGTCGCCAATCGGTGAGTTCTTGCAGCCCGTGAACGCGATGTGCCAGGTAGAGGTGGAGGGACGCCAGGTGAGCGTGCGTGCATGGCGCTACCTGATCAAAGGCGCCTCAAGCCACGTAGTCCCTGTGCTGCTGCTGGACGCGGACGTGGGTGGTAATGATCCCTTCGACCGGAGCCTGACCGATCATCTGTACGGTGGGGACGCTCGGTATCGCCTCTGCCAGGAGGTGATCCTCGGATTGGGAGGCGTGCGCATGTTGCGGGCGCTGGGATATATGAATGTGGTGAGATTCCACATGAATGAGGGTCATTCCGCGTTGCTTGCCCTGGAGCTGTTTGCTGAGGAGCTTAAGGCCACGCCTGATCGCCGCGAAGAGGCGATTGACCGTGTGAGGCGCAAGTGCGTGTTTACCACACATACATCGCTTCCGGCGGGCCATGACGAGTTCCCTGCGGCGTTGGCCCAGAATGTCTTGAGCGCAACCCGATGGGAAGCCCTGCAGAGCCTGGGGTGTTGCAACTCGGTACTCAACATGACGTTCGTGGGGCTCCATCTGAGCCACTACGTCAACGGCGTGAGTAAAGGACACGGCGAGGTCGCGCGCTCCATGTTTCCAGGTGTTCCCATTGGCTCCATCACCAACGGTGTCCACTCCCTCACCTGGACCGCACCATCGTTTCGCGCCCTGTACGATCGGTATATGCCGGACTGGCAACAGAATAGCTTTTCCCTTCGGCGCGCCATGGGCATTCCTCTCGATCTGATTCGGCAGGCCCACTACGAGGCCAAACAGCGGCTGATCCAGGAAGTCAACCGACGGATCAACGCGGGTTTCGATCAGGACGCATTCACCTTGGGCTTCGCCCGGCGGGCCACCGCGTACAAGCGCCCCCATCTTTTATTTCATGATCTGGACCGGCTGCGCCGCATCGCGGAGAAGCATGGGCCAATCCAGATCGTCTATGCGGGCAAGGCGCATCCGAGGGACGAAGAGGGCAAGGCGCTGATTCATAGAATATTCCTTTGGGGAAGGGAGCTGCCACCCGAGGTGAGGTTCGCATACCTGCCCAACTACGACATGGAGTTGGGGGCGCTCTGTACGGCGGGCGTAGACCTCTGGCTGAACACGCCCAGGCCGCCGCACGAAGCCTCCGGCACCAGCGGGATGAAAGCCGCCCATAACGGGGTCCCCAGCCTCAGCGTGCTGGACGGCTGGTGGTTGGAAGGGCACGTGGAAGGCGTGACGGGCTGGGCCATTGGCTCCCAGCATAACGGCACCCCGTCAACGAGAGGGGACGACGAGGATGCGCAGGAGCTTTACAGTGAGCTGGAGGAGAAAATCCTGCCCCTCTATCATGATGACCCGATGCGGTGGGCAGAGGTGATGCGGTACACGATCGCGCTCAACGCCTCCATGTTCAATACCCAGAGGATGGTTCAGGAGTACGTGATCCAGGCCTACATGGATCGTTAGCCCCACATCGGCCGCGACTTCGTCTTCCCGAAGCTAGGGCTTGGACTTCTCCACCCGCTGTTGAGCCGGGAGCATCTCGCGGTCGATCATGCCGTAATCCCGAGATCTGAGCTGCATCACCGCGGGATGCTCTATCAGAGTGTCGTTTTCTGTCACCCGAATCCCATTCGGGGCATCTTCCCCCACTCCTAGATGGCCCAGTGCGGGCGCCTTCTTGTTCACGCACATGGTTATCGAATCTGAAAGTCGCAATACCGGAGCGCTATTGACTCGCGGTCCAAGCGGCGCATTTCCCACTTTGGGGTTGTCAAGTGGAGATGCCTCGTCCGTTGGCTCACCATTTGCAGATTTCCCGAGATGACCAGCGCTGGTGTCACGGCGGGGCCAGATGCCCGCAGACCGTCATGGGACGTGCATGCGAGCGCAAAAGAGGATCAGCGGTTTTGAACGGGAGGGATAACCGATGAAGAAACCTCCAGCACCCGGGACAGGGGCTGATCGGGGACGGCCAGAAAACAAGGAGTTAAATCCCGGCGAATCGGGAGTGAATCCTGCCTCTCGGCCTTTTCTTACCAGGCGTGCGTTCCTACGTAGCATCGGCGGAGTTACTGCCGGCACCATTGCAACAGGCGTTCTGAGATTGCCCTCCCAGTCGGCCTGGAAAGGTGTCGAAGTCGAGGCTGCGGAGGTCGGACCGTTCAGTGGCTCGGTCCGTCGCGATCAAGCTTTTCAAGTCCGTCATGATGCGGCGGTGTTCCAGCATCAGCTCCCTGTTCCCGCCCATCCATGCAACGGCGACGAGGCCCTGTATCCAAAGAAAATAGGGAACTATTCGAAGGGGCTACCCCACAATGGTCTGGGTGAAGTCGACCCGACCGCGTATGATTCGTTGATTCACGCATTGTCGACCGGTCAGCCTGACGACTTCGAAGCGATACCTCTTGGTTGCCCCGACCCGGCGCGGCAACGCAAGTTCGTCGATCCCCAAGCCGGGTTAGCCTTCGATTTGCAAGGGACCGATTCCCATCAATTCGCGATCCCGCCGGCGCCCGCCTTCGGCAGTGCCGAAGAGGCGGGCGAGATGGTCGAACTCTACTGGATGGCGCTCGCGCGCGATATCGCATTCACGGAATACGACACCAGCCCCACCATCCGGGCAGCGGCCGCTGAGCTCTCGCGGCTCTCCGATTTCCGTGGCCCGAAAGTCGGCGGCGAAGTAACCACGGCCACCTTGTTTCGCGGCGTCACTCCCGGTGACCTGGTGGGCCCCTACGTCTCTCAGTTCCTGTTGAAGACTGTCACGTTCGGAGCAGAGGAAATCGTCCAGCGGATGCGTACCGTTCTTCCTGGCATCAACTACATGACCGGGTACGCTGACTGGCTCAACATCCAGAGTGGATGCACACCCCAAGAGTCAGATCGGTTCGACTCGAATCGTCGCTATATCCGCAACGGCCGAGATCTGGCCGCCTATGTGCATGTCGATGTGCTGTTTCAGGCCTACTTTAACGCGTGTCTGATTCTGCTCGAGATGGGTGTGCCATTGAATCCTGGGAATCCCTATAATACTTCGGCGACTCAAATTGGTTTTGGCACGTTTGGCGGGCCGCATATTGCGGCCCTGGTCACCGAAGTGGCCACGCGGGCGCTCAAGGCCATCTGGTATGAGAAGTGGTTTGTACACCGCCGCCTCCGGCCGGAGGAATTCGGGGGACGCGTCCACAACCATTTGACGGGTGCCACGAACTACCCCATCCATCCGGACGTGCTGAATTCACAGGGGGTTCACAAAGTGTTCCGGAGGAACGGCACCTACCTATTGCCACAGGCCTACCCCGAGGGCTCGCCACTACATCCATCTTACGGCGCGGGTCATGCCACCGTTGCGGGTGCCTGTGTCACGATTCTCAAGGCGTTTTTCGACGATTCGTTTATCATACCAAATCCAGTGGTGCAAAGTCCCGATCCGCCAGCCCACGGACTCGGGGCCGGCGCACATGGTCTTTCACTGATTCCCTACGCTGGGCCGGGGGCCGACAGTCTCACAGTGGGTGGTGAACTGAACAAGCTGGCGGCCAACGTTGCGACTGCTCGCAACTTCGCAGGCATTCATTGGCGCACGGACTATATCGAGTCGTTGAGGCTGGGCGAAGCAGTCGCTATCAGCATCCTCAGGGATCAGAGAGCCACCTACAATGAGAGCTTTGGCGGCTTCACTTTCACCAGGTTTGACGGGGCAACAATCACCGTTTGATGAGGCGCAAGGGACCGCGTTCAGGACAGTATTGCCCTCAGGAGTGAACCTCCCGAAAGAAAGAATCCGCACGTGCGATGAAGCGCCTGACATTATCGAACAGCCGGTTGGGCCTGTTTACCGAATGCCCGCGATGCTTTTGGCTGGACCTCAACGCCGGGATCAAGCGCCCGGACACAATCTTTCCCAGCCTTCCGGGCGGCCTTGACCTTCAGTTCAAGCGATACTTTGACCAGTTCAGAGCGCAGGGCGACTTGCCTCCTGAAGTGAGGGGCAAGCTGCCCGGCAAGCTTCTGTCAGACGTCGGGACCATTGACCGATGGCGTGATTGGAGACGCGGCATCCGCTATACGCCGCTTTGGGCGGAGGTGGAGTTGATGGGCGCGTTGGATGAGTGCCTTGTCGATGTGGACGGCTTTCACTATCCCCTGGACTACAAAACCCGAGGGTATGCCCCGAAGGACGACACGCATGCGTACTACCAGGATCAGATGAATTTTTACACGTTGTTGCTGGAAGGGAATGGTCTCAAGACCCAACGCCTGGCATACCTACTCTACTACCATCCGATCGAGGTGAAGGAGCACGGCCTCATTCAGTTCGACATCAGCGTCCAAGAAGTTGCCACCGACCCAGAGGCTGCCATGCGGCTCGTCACTGACGCCCTTGCCGTCCTCAACGGTCCCACCCCCATTAGCTCCTCCTCATGCGGCTTCTGTAGGTGGAAGAGCGCGCTCAAGGAGTGGGAAAGCACCCCAAGACTTAGCCTGTGATCAGGCGAGAGGGCCATCGAACTGTAAGCTCGTACCCTTTGTCATGCAGTTGAAGCGCTCCGCTGGCGGGATGTGACCTAGGCCCGCTTCCATTCCCTTGGCCCCTCGCTCTTCCCTTTATTGCCTCCCCTCCGGGCGGGAGTGTTCTCTCTTCTCTGAGCTCTCCGTGTCTCTGTGGTGGAGTTATTGCTTGGCCCGTCGGCTTTTCCGTTCGAGCGTCCGGCGGCCAGTCCACCGGAGGACTCCCCCTTTTTCCGAACCCAGGCCGGCTCTCCGCTCCAGCGGCTCGGGCGGGCCGGGCGATCTTGAGGGGTGCTCCTGGGGTTCTGCCCCGCGTTCCCGTTCCCGGCGGGACGCCCCTGGGTTTCTCGGAGGGCGCGGTGCGCGGCGTTCTCCTTCGCGCGGACCCGCTCCGCCGATTTTCGGGCGCGGATGACAGCGAGGCGTTCGGCGACGGGGACCTCGAAGCGCTCCGCGGGTTTCTTTGCGTAATCAAACCCCGGGACTTTCTGGCGCGGCAGGCGTTTGCCGATGTCGCTCTCGATGGCGCGGAGGTTGACCTCTTCGTTCGGTGAGACGAAGGTATAGGCATCACCCGTAGCGTCCATCCGTGCCGTGCGCCCGACCCGGTGGATGTAGTCCTCGGGGAGGTTCGGGACGTCGAAATTCACCACCAGGCCCAGCGCCTCCACGTCGATGCCGCGCGCGGCGATGTCTGTCGCGACGAGGACACGGCACCGTCCCTTCTTGAAGCTGGCCAGGGCTTCGGTCCTCTGCGCCTGGCTGCGGTTCCCGTGGATCCTTTCGCAACTGACGCCGTGCTTCTCGAGGAAGTCGGCGAGCCGGTTGGCCCGGTGCTTGGTTCGGGTGAAGGCCAGGACGTTCTTGGACGCGCTGTTCTTCAACAGTTCGAGAAAGAGGGTGGACTTCAGCTCATGCGGGACGGGATAGGCCACATGGGTGATCCCCGCCGCCGGGGCGGATTTCCGCTCGATGTTCAGGAAGACCGGGTCGTGCAGCATGTCCCTGGCGAGTTCCACGATGGGCGCCGGCAAGGTGGCAGAAAACAGCAGCGTCTGCCGTTTCTTGGGGACGTGCTTCAGGATGCGGCGGATGTCGGGCAGAAAGCCCATGTCGAGCATGCGGTCCGCTTCATCGAGTACGAGGTACTCAATGCCGTCGAGCCGCGCGTAGGAGTACTGGAAGTGGTCGAGGAGCCGGCCGGGGGTGGCGATAATGACGTCCACGCCTTTGCGGAACGCCCGTTCCTGGGGCCCCATGGAGACCCCTCCGTAGACCGCGGCCCCCGTCAGGGACGTGTGCACTGCGAGGTCGTGGAGGTGTTCCGCGATCTGCGCCGCCAACTCCCGGGTGGGGGCCAGGACGAGCGCCCTCGTGGTTCCCCTGGGCTTCTCGATGAGCCGGTGGAGGATGGGCAGCAGGAACGCGGCAGTCTTGCCGCTGCCCGTCACGGCGGTGGCCATGACGTCTCGGCCCTCCAGGAGGGGCGGGATGGCCAGGCGCTGGATCGGCGTGGGGTCCTCAAACCCCATGTTGTGGATGGCTTTCAACAAGTTCGCGTTCAGTGTGAGT